>CBFGOI010000027.1:0-42976 GCA_965650335.1 uncultured Pedobacter sp.
GCTCGGGATATTGAAGCCTATCTGTAAAAAAATGAAAGAATGATAGGGCTTCTAATGCAGACGAAAACACATACAAGTTTCTAACCAGAAGTGGACTTTCGCTTCCAGCAAACCACACTCCACTGGTAGATGGGATCCGAGTGCCTTCTTTACTGCAATATTCGGTCGCCTGACGTTTAAGATCGACATGATATTCAAAGCATACTAGATCAGATGAATTTGTAATGAAATAAAATCCAAAAAAGTCAAGCACTTTATTCTTAAACCCAATTTCCTCAAGATAACAAGACGACGACATTACCTTGAAGTGCCATGACCATAACCACGACTATGTTGAAGCTTTGAATTGCTATCTTTTTGTTCAGAAAGATCTGAAGCAATTAGATTACTCTTTTCCATTTCAGCATAAGCCTGTTTATATCCTTCGCTAATTTTTTCTTTCTGGCTTTCTTCCCTTCCTGACAAACTCCTGAGCCCCTTCAACATCAAATATGAAATACCGCCATCCAATAGCAGAGAAATAATCAGTGATGAAGTATCGGATCTAAGCCCTTGTGGTTCGCTGGCTCTGTGCTGAAACTTGGTGCCATCAGAAAGCTCGATGATTTCGCCATTCCGAAACCCCTCTTTCTGCCTTCGAGACAAGGATTCGCCATTTACTTTATCAGGAGCTAAAACTGCATGTGGATTATAAGATATAAATTCCCGGGTCTCTGCATCATATTCTATGACATGTACTTTCCTGGTTCCTTCCGGAGTATTTTGATATTTCCTTATTACACTGTTTTCTCCTAGCTTTAGCTGCTCAGCCTCGTGATCAGTAAGTAAAGCATGTTTTCTGGCTTCTTTATAAATTGGGTGAACATTTAAAGAGACCTTGCCATCCTCTGATTTAAAAAGAGAAAGTTTGGCATCCAAAGCCTCAATCCGAAAACCCTCGGTCTTTAAATTCTTAAGACTTATTAAATCCGTTCTCCGCCCGGCTAATAAGGCATCTACATTTGCCTTTTCTAAATTTAATTTTCCATTAGAATAGAGTCCGACCCTCCTGAGATCATCAAAGGGTAAATCGGTTTCATTAATTTGTTTTTTCATAATATTTCAGTTTAAAGAGTAAAATGAATTGCATTTAAATAGAGTGAATGATTGGGACAAAGAATTGATTTTCATTGTCCTCTTTCCAGTGAACTGTTATCTTAATGTCCAATCCTAAACTCTGCTACTAAAAGGTTCACCTCATGGTTTATCCTATGGAAATTCCTTCGTAAAACTTCTTCTTTATTCCCGTCAAAATCATAGTAAACTGGAAGTGGCTGGTAAGATTGCTCTTCTTTTTTTAAGGCCGACAGATCTAAATTTACCCGGCAATTAATGGCTGAAGTTTCATATTTTCCTGTGAAATCTTGAACTGCGTCACCAGCCAACATACCTACAAGCTCGCCTGCTTTTAAGGAAGCAATCTTTCCTGCGGGAATGAGAGGCTCAAGCTTTTCACTGAGAGATAAGGAAGTCTTTGAACGATCAATACTCAGGCTCTCTCCTACTTGCTTCACCTTGCCAAACAGCCGTTCGAGCCATTCCAAAGTCTCTTTATTCCGAACAGAACCTGAGAGCACATTGCCGACAACCGAGGTAATAGTAGTTGCAGTCTCCTTCCCATACTGCTGCTTAAATTGTGGGAGTTCCTGTAAACCCATTAATACCGCAACCTTATTACTTCTTGCTGTAGCGATTAGGTTTTCAATACGATGCATAAACAACGTGGGAACTTCATCAATAATTAATCCGCAAGGCTTGTTTCCTTTTGAATTAATCAGGCGAGTCATCCGGTTCAAAACGATGGAGTAACAAGCTGAATTAATATTTTGCGTTCCCGGATCATTTGCCAGAACCAATATTCCGGGGGACCTCGGATCACTGATCTTTAAATTGAAATCATCACCCGAAAACACCCAGAAGGTTTCTTTTGTAGCCAGCCTGCTAATAAAGATCTTTAGAGTTCCGACCTGGCCTTCGAGCTGATCAAATGCTTTTGCCCGGTAGGCGGTCATAAAGGGGGACAATAAAGAACCAAGTTCTGGCTCTGAAAAAAGAGTGCTGAATATTTCCTCATATGATAAATTCAAAAAGGCTAGTACGTGTGGCAAGCTGGAATATTTACCATCCTCATACCGGCTAAAAAAGTAGATACACGATGCCAGAAAGTTAACCGCCGATTGGGTAAAAAATTGATCACTCCCCCCTGACTTATCGCCTTTCTTTAATGCTTCCACTAATCCTTCTGCAGTCTCCGAAGCATCGGCAAGAGTTGTAATATATTCCTTTCTCCAGGGATTAATACGTCTGCTCTTTTCTACTTCATTCAGGTTTATTACATGAAAGCTATATCCCTTACATTTACCTTGTTTTCTTGCCTTTTGAAAATGGTGATAGGCAACCTGCCCCAGATCAGGGAATTTAAAATCATATACACATAGCGTAAATTCCTTTGCAATAAGTTGCCTGATAAAAGGATTTACCACTCCAAATGACTTGCCCGAACCAGGAGTTCCTATAAGCATAGTCCCTCTGAAAATATTCTCAAGATTTATCCATCCCTCGCGAACCTTCCCCTTATAATAAAACAACATGGGGATATTAACTGAATACTGACTCACTTTGGGTTTAAGTGGTTGCATGAAGGATTCTGCTTCCACATTCCATTTATCCTTTCCCAGTCTGGAGCTTATGATCTTGCTGACGTTATCCATCGCAATATGAATCAGTATTACTCCCAAAAAGGAACTTAAAATATAAGCAACGTCATACCAGTTGGCTCCTATCCATAACCCGGGGCCTTGGCGGCCCTGAAACCAGATTCCTGAAAACACCGTTATTAATCCAATAGCTAAGGGATATACTATCTGATTTTTCGGATTCAAATCCTTCTTCTTTTTACTTAAAGTACCAATTGATACAAGACAAATAAGTAAAATGGTGAAGAGCTTGCTATAAATTAACTGCTTGTAAATTGGAATTCTAGCTAGCCGGATCGCAAAAGGAATTAAGCCAAAGCCATCCTCTTGCTGATGGTTTAAAAGCCGATCGACATAATAAAAAAGAAAAATCTCGAAAATCACGGAAAGATAAATTGCGAACTGAAGAAAGCGATGTAAGCTTTGCTGCTCTTTGGTTTCTTCCATATGATGACCGGTTAAAGAGTATCAGCATTCAAAATGTCACGGTACTGAATTTTTAAACTTAAAGTCCTTCCTGATAATTGCTTTTCATTAAGCTCAATATTTAGAATTTTATTTCCGGGGAAGGTCAATTTCTTCAGTACATAGATATTGCGGTATTGCTTTTTGAAGGATCCTGATGAATATAATTTCCAGATAGGTTTTATTTCTATAGACTGGGAATTCGTGGCTTTAGTAATCTTCTTATCCTCGATTTTGAATCGCTGTTCGTCAATTTCATAAGGAATATTAGTCCGGTTGAAATAGCTTATGTCCAGGAAAACATAACCACCAAGGGTATAAACCTGATTTAAAGTGGCTTTTATTCCTACTCCCTTAATTGATCGAATACCGGGAGGATTTTGTTGTTTGAGAATTTTCAGAGACAAAGCCTGCAGATCCTTTGTGGTCAATGTAATACCTGGAAAATCCAGCGGTTTGATATGATCTGGGACTATCTCAACCTGTGCAGGTAAATGGGTTCCCCAACTTTCAGGCACATAATCAAGCCGATATTGGGCGATATAACTTTCGCCAACCACGGTTAGCACTGCCTTGTTACCAGATTGAAGAAGCTGTTGAATTAAATCCGGCAATACTTTAATACGCAGAATATTTTTTACCGGTAAATCTCCTGCAATTGCATGCGTAGAAATATCTACATACTGAATATTTTCCGGAGAGATAAAATGAATAGTTAGATCTTTACTGATTTTGATGAGAGGCAAATCACTTTGCAGGACATCAGATGTATTCTGGGCAAATCCCTTTGTTGCGATTAAAAATAAAAATGATAGGAGGATACTTAAATTCTTCATGGCTGAATAGATTAATAATTACTTTGTTTGTTCCTTAATTCTTCAGGGTCGATCAAATACACCTGGGTATTGTATTTCAATTTGGCTTTGTTCTGCCGGATTAACTTAGCTACCGCAGTTGAGGTAGATTGAAACATTTTTTGAAGCAGGCTCATCACCAGTTGGCTGTTTGATTCTGCTTGTTGCAGGTTCATACCCTGACTAGTATTCATTCCTAACTCTTTTGAAAACTCACGAAAGGCTGATGCGGGTACATACAAACCAGGCAAACCATCATTATCGTATATATCGAGGCGGACAGGCAAAATTTGGTTTCCCCGTAATATAGAAGTAACTGAAAGATTTACACGCTGACCTGTAAAACCAGCAATTTGTGCATATAAATAAGCTCCTTTTTTAATCAGGAATTTTCCCGCGAAGAAGTCGTCCAGTAAGCGAATACGCAATCTTGAACCGGCATACCCTGTGACATTCTGATCGATAATTGCCCTGATAAAAGATTCATCCTGATCAACAGAAACTGTGTTAAAAACAGCTGCCTGATTTATCGACTTAGAAACGATTAATTTCTTTTCATTCTTTGACTCCTTTTCGGCTAAATCCATCTGCTTTTGACGCAGTAACTCGGCTTTATATTCAGGGTCATTGGCTTTGCCCATGCTATCTATTAAAGCCATTTGTTGCTTGAATAAAGTCAATGGATCAGTTTCATCATTTGATACTTCTTCTTTGCGGTAGGATTCAGGCTGAGAGTTCCTTTTGAGCTTTGTTATAGCCTCAGCTAGTGCTTTATCCTCATTATGGTTACTTATCTGAGGAGTCCTGCGCTTTACATCAGGAAAATCTGAGGAAGTGTTTTGGCCACTGCCTTTACTGAAGCCATATCTTTCGTTCATCGACAGCTCTATAGAATCAAGCATTTTTTTCTCATTCTGATTGTATAGCTCAGGCATTTGTGGCGTCGATTGCTCTTCTGTGATTTCCCCGACAGCCGTATAACCATCTCCGTCTTTGTATCGATCACGGTAGGCGTCAAGCTTATTTGAGAGATCACTGGTCTTTACATGTTCTGAAACGTCTGCAATATTTTCCTGAAGTTGATTATCTGCTTTCTTTTCGGTTTCATCTTTTCCAAAGCTGATTTTGTACACGTAAAAGAAAACAAAGAGAAAGGGCAATGCAATCAGAGGGACTATATACCTCGGCTCTTTAAAGTTGATTTTCATATTATTATTTTTTAGAGTTTAATTGGTGACTGATAGCTTCGAGTCTCTTAAATGCATTTTTAAGCGACAAGGTATCTAAGGACGAAAGCGTGTCCTTTTTAAGAATAGAATTGATTTGGTTTTGAAGGCTCAATACCTCGCTTAGCGCACTTCCTGTTTTCAAAATTGTCGCCAGTCCACTAGTCGTATTAGAACTAATTCCAGAAGCATATGTGGAAGCACTTTTGCTTCCATGTCTCATTACAGTGAAACTTAGAATTCCTGAACCAATTATCAGAACTATCATGGCAATGAAGAACTGTTTGGGATATCTCTTCAATAATCCACTGATCACTTGCTCTGCTTTTTCAAAATATGGCCCGAGTTCTTTTCTTAGTTCTTCAATCAATGATCGTTGGTCTGGCCTAGAATGAGTTTTTCTGAACATTTTCGAGGTCTTTATTTTCAATGGTTTTCCAGCGGGTGATAAGAACCGCATGGGGATTATTATCCGATCGAATATCAAGGTCTTTCAGATAACCTTCTGTAATGAGTGAGCGGGTAATGGTCGAACTCCGTCGATCAATCTTCTGCTTCCCATAATACCTGAAGTACTTTTTAGCTTCGTCCAAATAAATAGAGTCAGTGCGTATTGTAAGTACCGCGCTGGATGAAAGAACGGAATTGAAATAGCCTTTTTCCTTTAAATTATTGTACTGCAAAGCACCGCTTTCATCTATCAGATACATTGCCCTTTTCATCTGATATTCTATGAACTTATCATCAGGCGTGAGGGAAAAGAATAGATTATGAAAGAGATTAATTTGGGCTCTGTATTCGGCTGCTCTGTTCATCTGAACGTCCGACTGTTTTGCCAGTAATGGAACAGTATTAGCATCCAGCACATATACCGTTTTTCGAGCTTCTGAGACCGTTTTGTGAGAAAACAATAAAACAGCTATAACAATTAGAATAGCTGAAATCAAACTGGCTAATGAAATAAAGGTCGCCAGACGAACTTTCGCTTCAATGTTTTTTATAATCATTTGAAATTTGGATTAATAGAAGATTATTTCATCATTCGGGTAAGCATCCGCGACATATTGTTTGCCTCTCTGTACATTGATGAAGTTGCTGAACTTACACCTGAAGTTGATACTACCCATGTGCTTATGCTGGGCACGGTAAGCATGGTCAATGCCCCTATCACAAAAGTTCCGATGACTATTCCAAAAGAGAGAACACCATTACTAGCGAAAGCGGATAGTTTTTCCATGCTTGCTCCGGAGGTTCCTACTAGTTCTTTATACCTGGTAATCTCGGCTTCCATGGCATAATGCTGAAATAAGGAGGCAACGTAAAGTACGAGATACCCAATTCCTGAGTACAGGTTTACAGAAATAAATCGCGACACCCAGGTACTGAAAGAATCCCGGAAGGCGGGCAAAATACTTACGGCCACCGAAAAGGGTCCAAGAATAATGAGGATGGTTGAAAAAATAATCTGGAGTATAAAGATAGTATACACGCAGATTCTGAGGAACCAGAGTGACAGGGTTTCAAGCAGGGAGGTTATCAGCAATTGAAAATTTACCTGCATTCTGTTACGCAACTCAATAATCGGATTCCAAACCTCTGAAAACCCTTCTTTTACCGAAGACTTAACAGACTCCCATGCATTTTCATACCAGGTATCAGCCTCATGTTGAGCAATCTCCGTTTGCGCCTGTACCTTAAGCAATTGATCTGCGATCTCAGCCATTAATTTCGCACGCTCCAAGCGAAGATTATTCACTTCTGCCTGACTATCATCAAACATGGCTTCTGTTCGTATGGCGACCAGATCAGTTGGATAAGCAACAACGCGGGTGAACGTTCCCCACCATAATATCACCATTACTAAACCAAAGGGGCGTAAGAGCGGCATAATCTCCAATTTCTTATCTCCGGACATCATTTCGTAAGATTTGATTGCAAAGAAGATCAGCATAAAGATGGCCGACAAAGCCTGAGCATCAGCAATAAAAGCATCATAATGGGTCCAGATGGTATTTCTCATTGCCCTTAAATAATACATCATGCCCTCCTCATATACTCCATTTCCTTGTAAGAAATTGAAAGTGTGCTTAAAGGAATCAGGCACCGATGCGGATGTATTGTTCATAAAAAAACCGGCTGTGCCGGTTATAATATCTGTTATCATATAAATTCCTGTTAAAGCTTCGACTTACTTAGAATTTTGTCAGCGATTTCTTTATCGCTTAGCAGTGCATTATTTTCAGGCAAAGGTTCATCCCTGCTTTTGATCTTATTATTGGACTTAGCCATTGATAGAAACTTCGCCGCATTTGTTTTTTTCGTTTCCCAGATGGCGTTTAGCTTCCGAAACTCAGAAAGCAGACGATGGTAGGTAATCATCCTCGAGCCTCTGTCGAGGGTTGTCGTTCGTGCCGCTCGCAAGCGGTCAGACAAGATCGCTGATTCCTCCAAATACCATTCGTAAACTCCATTTCGTAACAGGTATTCTTTTTCCTTGAGTGACAGATCATCTAATGAAATTAAAGTCCCAGGGTACAATAAGGGAGCAAACTCGTGACGGTAATACAGTATCCATAAAGGGTCTGCATCTGAAATTATACCCGAATAATTTACTGCCTCTGAGATGGCAGTGCTTCTTAGCGTATCTGCATGAACTTTATACTGCTTTGTCATATTCTGCATTGCAACTACTAAGGCCAATCGCTTAGTTTGTGGACCGGAAGAACTAAGTGGGCGCAGGTCTGTATTGGGATAATCCGGATGCAGGCCCCATGTTAACCAGTAAAGTGGATTTAAACCTAAAAAGCCTTTTTTTGGTGTAAATTTACCTTTGTCCCATTGTTTAAACACCATACGTTCCTGTTGATGAGTAATGTGCTTATCGCGGATGGGTATCTGGCCGAACCCCGTTTTAAATAGCAGCACCATAGTGAAAATTAATTGAAATGATTTCATAGTTTATCGCTTTAAAAATTTATAGTCGGTTATAATTTCGTTAACAAGACGTTTATCCCGATTGATGAAATTCTGAAAAGGATTCGCAGACTTTAGAACTCCGTTTGTTTTCGCCCAATAGATGGAACGAGTCATGCTGAAACATAAGGCTCGCATTACTTTTAATTCCAGCGTTACCTTTTTCAATAAAGCATCTCGTTTTTCGTAATCCATCAAGACATTATTTCCCTCTTTTAATATAAAATCAGAGACTTCAGAAATTAGGTTGACGCCTCTGCGTTTTAATTGCCTGGCGGAATCCTCAGCGAATAAAAAAAGATATGGTTCTGATCGTGATAATTCAATCATCTGGTTGCTTTCCCGGACAATGTCAGTTGAAATCTGTCCAATCTGCTTCAAAGCTATGCCGCTCTTTATAGCTTGGTTAACTTCAGTAAGCGATCTGTGGATGAGGTTTTGAACAAGAATCACTGAACTAATATTCAGGGTAATATTATCTATTTGATTATTGACATTCTCTAAGTAATTCGCATGAGCAGTTTCTGATGAATACCGCATTAATCCATTTTCATTTACAATATTGAAATGATTGCGGTCAAAAATCATCGTTTGGGCGGAACATAGAAATCCTGTCTGACAGAGAATCAGTATCATTAAAAGTTTCATATCTGATTAGTTTTTTAAGATGGCCGCTTTTCTTATAATATCATCAACAAGGCGTTTATCCTCATTAATAAAACCATAAAATGGATTTGTAGATTCTTTGCGGTTCGCATAAAGCATATTAGCCGCCAGTCCTTTAGAAGTCCCGGCAATCAGGCGAAGTTCCGTTAAAACATGATTAAATAGAATTTTACGATCACTGGCTTTCATTTGATTGATATCCCCAACAGTGATAACCAGCCCATATAAATAGTTGATCAGCATTTTAGATCGCTGAGCAAGATCCCTTTCAGCATCAATCGCTAGCGCAATTAACACAGGATTTCTGGCTGCCTGATTGTAAATAATACTTTGTTGCTGAATGATTTCCGAAACTATCGGACTAGCCTGGATTCCTATTTGAGCAGCATCAACTATAACTCCAAGTGTGTGAAAACGGTTCTTTAACTGCCGGTAACGATCTTTTAGCTTAGCCATTTGGGATTTATTGACTTCTTCGTTAGCCGTAGTTACTGCCTGCTTGTTCTTTACGTTTTCCTGCCGGCTATGTTCTGCCTTGCTTTCATTCACTAACTGGTGCAACAGTTGCACATTAATTTGAGCGAAGGCTTCTCCCTGCACCATCAATAACACAGTTAAAACCAGACTTAATCTTTTCATTTCTTCAAATATTTGGCGTTTCTAAGAATATCGTCAGCTATGGCTTTGTCAATGTTTAGGTATCCCGCATAAGGATTTAATGAATTTAAGATGCCACGCTGCTTTGCCCAAAACATTGACCGCTGCATACCGTAAGCTACTCCCCTTAAAATCATTAGCTCGGTTCTGATCCTGTTCAAGAGTTTCGCCCTTTCTCCGGAATCCATTAGATTTTTCTTTCCACCCGCAAGCACAAATGAACTTACCTCGGCAGTCAAAGAAGTAGCTCTGGTTTTAAATTCCCGGGCACCCTGTTCTGCAAAAAGCAAAAGAGCAGGATTACTTTGAGCGATTATAGCAGCCTTGTTCACGTCACTTATAATATCCAGACTAACATCAGCGATATCCTTTACGGCTAAAAGCGAACGAACAGCTCCAGCTACCTCACTAAGTCCTTTATAAATTTGCTGCTGAAGATCATTTACAATAAGCAATTGTCCTGTCACCGCAAGCTGACCTTTTTGAATCAATGTCAAATTCTCGTTCGTTTTATTGAGCTGATTATTGATAATTGCCGCATGCGCAGCCGTGGCTCCGGCTGTGGCAGGATCAAAATAAATCTGTGCTGAAGAACTTAGCCAGGCACATATTACTCCGAAAAGAATTAGGATTATTTTCATAGAAAATCAGGCTTAAAAAATTCAATTGAATTGGCGGTAGATAAACCGTAGAGATTTACTTTTTTGACAAACTCATTTAAAGAGAGTCCGCTTTGCTCTAAATCCATTACGAAGGCTTCGAGCCCTTTTTGGTAAGATCCGCAGTGCGACACATAGGTTTCAACGGCACTTTTTTCAGGCTTTTCTGTGGTATATGCCAGGTATTGGTAAATCGACACTTCTACTCCATATACTTCTCCAATGCTGCCTCTCCTGATATAAACCTCCTTAAAGCGACCTCTTCCATCGCTGTTATCCAGTTTATTAATAGTGAAAATCTTCCTTTGCTCTATTTCGGAAATACTTAAGAGTTTAGCAATGTCCTTGTAATTATCCCTAAACTTGGATTGATCCAGTAAACAGATGGTATCCGAATTATTCAGAATACTATCCTTCACAACAGCGTTCCCCAAAATATCAGAAAGTTCCTGAGTTACCACGATGGCTTCTCCCCAAAACTTACGGATGGTTTTGTACAGGTATAATATATAACCCGCCATTAAAGGAGATGCAATTGCTTTCCAGGCCTCTTCAATAATCAAACATTTACGCTGCTCTTTACGATGTCTCATCTTCTGAATAAAAACATCCATAATGATGAGCGTCACAATAGGAAACAGGATCTTATTTTCTTTAATCGAATCAATCTCGAAAACAATAAATCGCTCAGAAAATAGAGACTGATCAGCTTCTTCATTAAGTATGCTATCAAAGTCCCCCCCGTAATAAAACTTTTTTAACACATAACGGAATTCATCGAAATCGAACGGAATTCGTTCATCTCTTTTGATGAGAGGAATCTTATATAGGGCATATTCATAAAAGCTATTGAAGTTCAATTTCTCAATGTGGAAATCATCATCAGAGCTCTTAAAAAACACAGCATAATATGAACTGATTAAATTGGCTATCACATCTCGTTCTACATTGGTGATAATGCCTTCAGCCCCTTTCCAAAGCAATCCAACCAATGTGCATAAGAAGTCCTTTTTTTCAAGATTATACTCGCCTTCCGTTAATTGAAAGGGATTCATAGTGATTGGCTTACGATCCGTATAGGTGATATATTTACCCTTAAAGTAGGCGCATAATCCGGAATAAGAATGACCTGTATCCACAATTACGACATCCATATTGTACAGCATATACTGTTCAATCAAGGCGTTCATAAAAAAGCTTTTCCCTGATCCTGAAGGACCTAACACAAAGCGGTTTCGATTATTAATCCTATTAGTTCGCATAGGCAGATCTGATGGATCTATCCCTACCGGAATCCCCTGCCTGTCAGTGAACTTGATAAGAAAATCTGACCGTTCATCCTGCTGTATTAATTCCTTAAAGAAAAAGCATAAGGCAGCATCTGACGTGGTTAAAAACCAATCATACTTTTTTAGTTCCACCGCATTCCCCGGAAGAGCGCACCGAAAAAGCTCTAGCTGGTTAAAGGCATTTCTTGATGGAATGATCCCATGCTGAAATAATGCTGCCTCTATAAAATTACATGCCTTATCAATAGCGCTCTCACCAGTACAAACAAGCATTGAATAATGCGCATTAACAAGTAACTGATTGTCTTTGGCTACATCAGTCAAGAGCTGATCAATATCTTTTACGCAGATTAAATTGGCTGCGTCAGGAACACCAGAATGTCGTTTACGCTTCAGCTCCAGCTTGTTTAGCGTTAACTGCTGATTAGGTATTTCTATTACCTGATTAAATACAATTAGTCGGAAGGCTGGAACCTGAAATAAGAATGAAAAATTATCTACCGGAAAATTCTTCAGACTGTTGTTGTCCGCTTTCTCTATATAAGGACTGACTTCTTCTGGCAGGTCTATGGATTCTGTATTGATTAAACTGATTGTTCGTATCGCTTTACTACCAATCTGCAGGTGCTTATCCTGAGCTCGAATTGTGTCGAGTAGCAGATTCTCGCTGGCGAAGTCCATTCCAAGCAGTTTAAATACATAGGAATTTATTTCCTCTGTTGACAGAAACTGTGGCCTTAATCCTGCTCCCTGAAGCAAATCGAAAACCTTGCTGGCATATTGTTCAAAATCTATTAATTGCTTTTTATCATACACATAAAAAACTCCTCGTTTTACCTGTCTGGTAATAATTAAATAAGTATGAAGCTCTATATATTCTCTTCCTTCGAAATGCCTGGAATATTGTTCTTGCAAAAACTCTCTGCAAGGTTTGCCTTTAAAGGTTTTCCGAACAAAAACATCTTGCTTCTGAATGATATATCCTGCTCCAAGCAGTTTAACAATATTTAATAAGAGGCTGTGAAAACTTGTATAGGCATCGGGATCCGCTGAGTATTGTAAAGCAGGGTTTTGGAACTTTATAATTAAGGAGTAGTCTCCTTTTTCACTATATAATAAAGATAGTCCCTTATACGACTCAACTCCCGCATAAGGAAGTCTGAACGCTGTTCTTTTTGTTTTCTGCATACCTGATTTTTAAAGAATTACGGTGTATAAAGATTCCCCGATGCTGGGTTTTAGAATAAAGTCCCTTTTTCTGATACTGAAAGGTAAAAACCAGTCCTCCTGCAATGATAGCGATGGTAAGAAAACTGCCCACGTACATGTTGCTTATAGCCCCGATGAATCCTCCGGTAAGTAATCCAATAACCAGTGAGCCAATCCCCCAGCCTATAAACTTCCCTTTAAAACCTCTATATATAAGGGGTTTTTGCAGCCCCTTATATATTGAATACTTGGTCGCCATCAGATACCAAAGAATGCTTTGATGACTACTGAAACCAGCACGAGAAAAAGACAGGATCCGCCCCAGGACATAATTTCCTTGTTGATATCCTGATCACCGGAATTCCATTTAATGTACACCCGAACCCCTCCGATTAATCCGACGACCGCGCCAATGGCAAGAATCAAGGTAGAAACAGGATCGACGTAACTGCTGAGCGAAGAGGTTGCAGCATTGATTCCGGTGGTTCCGCCCTGAGCAAAAGTTTGTTGTGCTGCTACTGCATAAAGCGCAGCAAGAAGGGACAGCTTTTTTAGCTTTTCTTTCATTTGATAAAAAAATTAAATTGAATAAATAGTGGATAATCTTAGTTGAGGCCGTACAATGCTCTTAGAGCAGCACCGATTATGCTGAGAAACAAGCACGAAAAGAACCAGGCCATTACCTGGCTATCGATATGATGCTTTCCTGACTGCCAGTTGCTATAAACTCTCAGACCTCCGACAAGTCCGGCAATGGCTCCAATAACCAGAATAAGATCTGAAAAGCTAAAATACCATCGATTGACTTCCCGTTCTGCCTGGTAAAATTCTGAGATGCCGGGTTGGCAAAAACCATTAATTGGGATGGCAAAAAAAAAGACAGCCAAGGCTGTCAGGTAAATGTATTTCATAAGAATCCGGTTAATATGGAATCCCCCTCGTATATTCAATTGCGTCAATCTTCACCAGATCGAATAAATCTCTAATACTACATCCTCCGGTTGACTCTAAAAGCCCGCTACTAATCGCAGAGATTGTACTTGCCTTAGGCTTATTTTGTTGAGGTATTGGTTCACTCGCCTCTTCTTCAGGCAAGATTAATTGAGGAACTACTTCTTCAGAAAAGAAAAACTCATCCCCATCTGGTTCGACAGAACCGTGTCGCCGGACCTTCAGGTAGTCGAATAAAATAGCACAAGTATAATACAGGATATATACTGCCGACAGATAGATTAAAAATTGGTTCCAGTTCATAATTCTACTGATTTAAGTGATTCTTTAATATATTGAATAAGCTCGGGTTTCTTTTGAAAGAAGTATTGCAGACTATAAGAGATGATTTTATTCATATCAATTCCTTTAGAAACCTTTAGCTGCTTAAGTAAAAAAACGGTTTTGTCATCCAGGCGAATCATCAGCTTTTCCTTTCCGGTAAGTTCGTGAGATAGGATCTCGGTGAATAAAGTAGAAAGCATTTCTTGGGATTCAGTTCTTTTAGCCGATCGTTTACTCTTAGTAACCACTTCGTTTTCCCGACCATTTTTTGGATTCTCTGTTTCTGTTCCTTTTCGGATACTTTCTCTCAGCTCATCCGCTAAGGACTTTATTTCACTCATTGCTCCTCCTCTCTTTGCAAATAATTTTCATAGATCAACTCAAAAACCGGAAGTATAACAGCATGAACCGCAATGGGTATATGAAAGGTAGTGAGACGCTGAAAATCTATCCGGTCAGATATCGGCGGAGTAACAGCTCCGAACTTCAATAATACTTTATCAACCTCACTTCGGGTTTCATACTTCACGGTATTTTTAATCCGGTTTGGAATGAAAACAAAAGGCGCTTTGGCATTTATCTTTCGTAAAACCATCGTAAAAAGCAGAGTGGAATCCACCGTAAACTCATCATAAGCAAAAGGACAAAGAACTATATCAGCAGAATTAAAAACTGAAATCAAGCCATCATCATCCATCTTACCCGGAAGATCTATCAGCACCAGCTCGTCGGTTTTAGAACTTAATACCTGCTGCAAAGTCCCGAAATGCTTTAAGTCAGCTGGGACCACATCATAGTCAGGAACATTCTCCAATATCTTCGCTTTTTCCGCTTTAGAGGCAACAGATTGCTGGTAATCCATATCTAAAACAGTTACCCTTCGCTTTTTTATCTGACTGAGATAATTGGCGAACAGTACTGTCAGCGTACTTTTTCCTGCTCCACCTTTTTGATTTCCTATTATTATAACCATATCTGTTAATTAATTATCGGCTTCTTCCTTTCAGCTTCCGGTTCCTTTTGCTGCCATGTACGGCTTCATCATCTACATCATCGGCGATGTTCAGATTTAATTCAAATAATCTATGGGAGAAAGGGTACTCTATGCCAGCATGATCAGCCAATCCTGTGTCTGACTTAAATTCTGAACCTTTATCCTGACTTGTATTTTCTGGCACCGGAGATTGAATAACCGGAACATCAAGAACTTGAATAAAGTCCTTCAGTGGCATAATATCACCGCCTTTAAACACCATCTTCTGGGAGTGATCGATGAATGAATAACCATACGGCAACTTATTCTCTTTTGCATGAAAAAGGATTTGAATACCAAACTTCTCAGCCAGAATCTCTGCTAACAAGGAAGAATAAGCCGTTGAATTTCTTTTTGATTGTTCAGGCAAATCTGCCTTCTTTAGATAAATCTTTGCCGGGTATTGATTTCTGTATTTTTCTATAATGGCCCTCAGCTGATAAATCCGATCTGCGTTCCTCTTATAAGCCCGCATTCTGTCCTCTATTTGGGTAAAAGGCACTGAATTTAGTTCCTTGCCATATTTACAAACTTTATAATCCAGTTCAGATGGCAGGAGGTTATATCCTCTAGCTTCCAGTATCATCATAAATTGCGCCCGGGTTGAAAACTGATAGGAAAGAGCTTTTTGAATATCTTGAGAAACTTCATTTCTTTCATCATAATTCATCACCTGGTGCAGAACCTCATAAGCCCTCAGCTTTTCAAACGAATCTGAAATCTTCTTTCCCTCCGGACCAACTCGTGTCGAGACCATATGGATGTGATTGTTCTTAGTATCCTTATGATAAATAAGCAGGTAAGGATTTTGTCCATAACCCATTCCTTTCAGCCAATTCTCCGCAAGCTCTGTTAATTCTTCCTTGCCTTTTTCTTTCCCTTTACAGGAAATAACAGCATGCAACTGAGGGAACTTTACATTTTTATTTCTGGAAGAAACCGTCTCCATATAATTGATATAATCTTGCGGACGTAAACTTGGAATAGCCTGTAGAGCGCCAAAATTCTGCACCTTCATTAGCTCTCCTTTATCTTTTTCAACCTTGCTGGTGTTGTACTTTACGCCTTTGAATGTTGCTGATTTACTCAGGATCTTAACTATCATAAGCTCACCCTTTCATGAGGCGAATTAATTGGCGGAACACCTTTTCAATCTCCTGCTGCGATTTGATATAATTCCCGAAAAGCTCATTAAAATCGCGGACTACTAATTCACTGATTAAGCCCTGCTTGTTTAGAACATTCGCATGCCGGGCAATCTGGTTGATGTTGTTACCTGCTCTTCCTAGCTCCGTTCCCACTTGGGTTAATACCTGCAATAAATCATTCGCATTAACTAAAACTGCATTTGAGTTATAGAGCACCCTACTTCTAATAATTTCTGTCCGGCTTAAGTTCAATTGCTTTTCCATATTAAGCAGCTGCTTAAATTCTTCTTCTGTTAGCCTTGCTTTAATGATTCTGATCCGGTTATTGCTATTCTTATCAGGCATGATTAGAAGTAATTTGTTCCATGGTTAGAAAAAAGCTAAAGAAAAACAAGTCGCGCCGTTTTTCGCTCCTTAAGCTTTGCTGATGCCCTAAGGCTCAGCAATGTTTAAGGCAAGTCGTTTTTGGGGTAGCAGATAGCTGTGCTATTGCTGTGGCCACAAAAACACAACTTGCAGCTAACAAAACAAAAAAGCACCCCTCGTATTCAGAAGGAAGAAATCTCATTAGACAGTGTTTTTAGCGGTCAAACCAACCGCTTCAATGGTAGCCATTGACCTCAGCATTGTCGACCATGTATTCTGTTTGCTTATATAGATGGCCAAACAGCGAGATTGTTGTTTGAATAAACTTTAAATGTCTAACTATTCATCTGGATAGATATCTGACCGGACAAGTACCTATATAATCAGTTATTTATCCAGGTATAGAGCTATACTGCAATACACATCAAGGGCAATGCAGATATACATTCAGATGCTTATTCAATTAAATATTCAGGCACCTGTATAATTATACCATTAGTGCCATATACCTTTATCCATATAGCTGGTTAGACAGATAACTGATTGGCTAATTGTTCAGGCAAACATATGACTGCTTACTTATATAGATATCCGCTACATATCCGGGGGAGTTTTATCTACCAAGTCTTCCCTTGGATACAGAAATATGAGGATGATAGCTGGGTTGTTGGTAGCTGCAAAGTTCCCTAACTTCAGCCATAAGCTTTTCGTTATAATCATTATACCCGCTATACTTAGCGGCAGAATCCCTGGCATGTGGAACAGCTTTTAAAAACTCGGCAGTAGCTGAATATCCGGCATTATCATGATCAAAAAAGATTTCGACGTCAGGATAAGAGGCTGCTCTTTTTATCGCTGCCTGCAAAAACGAAACGCTGTTCAGCACCAAAATAGTCGGTGTAGCTGCTTTATGTTCAATGAGCCAGCTCAGATAATCCAAATATCCCTCGAAGACAACTAGTTTCCCTGGATTTCCCTGTATATACGTCAATCCTTTTCGGCCCAGGCAGCCTTGAAAATATTTATTGCGGACTTCCCAACCTCCATTCTCATTTTGCCATCCAGCCGCAAAAAATTGCTTTCGCTTTTTCTTCTCATCTTCTACATAGTAGTAAACCTCTTTCAGCTTACCAGAAGCGACATTCCAGACCTCACGAGTTTTCAGATAGCTTGTGATAGCATCGTTGTTGCCTAATTCCTTAACTTCTTCAATCTTGTAGTGAGGTAATTTAGTGGCCATTCGAGGTCGTAGTGATCTTTCAGTGTTTCGGGCCGGAATAAAGTTCAAGCTGTCCAAACTAAAAATGCCGTTTATCCTATCCATTACCTCTTTTACGTTAATGGTTTTCCAATATAAAAGGCCAAAATCTATGATTGTTCCGCCTTTTCCCATTCCATGGTCGAACCAGGTTCCCAACTCATCGTTTACACAAAGCGAGGGCTTAGTATCCGAATCCCGGAGCATTGACAAGTAAATAAATTCCTTACCTGATCTTTTACTGGGCTGATGGCCCAAACGAGCCAATAGGTCTGTAAAAGAAACCTGCTGTTTGATTTCATTGGCACTTAAATACTGATTCATAGAAATTGATTTTAGATGAGACTATATAAAACCGGATGAATGAGATTTGATACTGCTGTAGTAATGGCTGGAAACAAAAAAAGGGCTCACGCCCTCAGACAATTCAAGAAAGCAATTCTCAAAATGTCAAAATTCGGGACTACTCACGTCGGTTTCTACAAACCGGGCTCTCACCTGCCAATGCGTTTTCGGATTGATGTTATCTCTCCTTCGCAAAATTTCCCGTTCCTCACAGGATAATGCTTCATCCCCTAATGTCAAAGAGCCAAGCTCAGGAAAGGACGTTTCCTTCCCTATCTTTCTGCCACTGGCAGATAAGTAATTCGGTTACTGGAATGCGCAATGGCTTCCAGTTTCACACGATCAATACATTTATGGAGAATTTTACCGTTGGCAGATCTTGGAACCAGGAGTCCTTCCTGAATCCAACGATCTATTGTTGATCTGCCGAACTGGCGATACGCATCAGATTTGCTTAAAAAATCTTGCAATACCACAGCTTCTTCCAGAGCTTTTTGAGCTCCGGCCTCCGTGGCATTTTTAAGAATTAAGGTTAAATCTTTTAGCTTCATTTTCTCCGTCCCCCGCTGTTGTTTATCAGAGGATGAAGCAAAAGTTGGAAGGAAGGGAAAGTTTTTCTGGTGGCTTTAAGGGTGGGACCTAGAAATAATAGTAAAGCCCTATTTTCAAGAATTGCCAAGTAGGCTGCTTGAGTTTTTTAAGATTCAAAAGTACTCTTCACAATATTTTCAACTCCAAGCATTGTGGCCGCAGGTTCGAATCGAGAACTCCCTTTTTTATTCCCTAATATTTTTTAATTTCAACGTTCTGTATTAGTATTATCAAACCTTGAAAACAAGTGTAAGCTATTATGATAGTTGAGCTATTAGTCGTATCTACTGCCTATGTAGCCCAGAAATGCTTCGACCAGGCTATAAAAGAAGAGATATATTCACCGATACGGTTATTTTTCTTTCCAAAGACAAAGTACAAGAACCTTTTAGCACTTGTATTGGACGAAACTATATTCGAATTTAAAGGACAGGATACCCTGTTATATAATGATGGAAAGATACCATTCTATCAGTCACAGGAACTTTTTGATTCACTTATAGGCCATATATTAGGAAAGCAACCCTTATCGATCGAGGTCCTGGAGAATTTAAAAAACAACTCGCTTGTCCTTTTGCCCACCCAGGATCAATTAGAAGACTTCATCGCCCTTTTTGTAAGTAAAGCCAATGGTAACAAGAAACTTAAAAAGCTTCATATTACGGATAATTTCCAAGCTGAAATATTCGAAATATCAAAGAGTCTGCAAGGAATCAATGCGCAACTGGAGACTATAAGTGAAAATACACAGCAGATTGTACAGTCTGTAAACCTCTTATCGGAAGACCTTATCTCCAGAGAAAAGCCGGTTGTGTCGGAAGACTATGTTTCGCGAGAAGAGGAAAAAGATTTATGGGCGATCCTTATTGATCAAAAAATTTTATTACTTACAGGTATTTCTTTCTGCGGCAAATCCCAGTTAGCAAAAAGACTTTCAGAGAAGTTAGTCGACCAGGGCTATCGTTACATGAACAGGAATGATATAAGTGAGGCAGACCGGTTTTTGAGGAACACGACCGAAAATCGAGTTTTTGTACTTGAAGATCCCTTTGGTCATGACTCCATTTCCGAAAATCCAACGAATTTGAGAAGGGTTGAAGAATTAGTCCGTAATCTCCCCGCTACTAATAAGCTAATAATTACATCAAGACTTGAAATAATCAAAAGCATTAATCACGCTCAAATACTCCAATATTGTAATATAGAAGGACATCAATGGATTGACTTAACTAACAAAAAAGCATCATTTTTAAGTACAACATGGTCAACATTGGTCGAAAGGTCTGATATCCCCGAAGGTGTACAGTCTGCGATATCCGGCTATTTATTGAAAAATCCAGAAGATGGGTTACTACAGGTAGGCCAATTGAAACATTTGTCAAAAATATCTCCCAGCGATCTGATCGGCAAAACGACCGAACAACTTCTTTACCTGGCAAAAGCTGATTCAAGAAAACTTTCTGCAGAGATAATTAACCGAGGATCTAAAGCCGCTACCCTATTTGCCGCCCTTGGCCTTACTGCTACAACCAACATTCCGTTGCAATTCGAAGATCTTGCCTACATACTAATTGATAGTGACTTGTATGCAAGCTTTCAGAAGAAGGGCAAATCTCCCTTCAAACGTAAGAGTCCAACAAACGACGGAGACCCTGAATTTCCTAAATATGAGGATGACACTTCTCTTCCCCAAATCTATATGGAGGAACTTGTGTTTTTACAGAAAAGAGGATTTGTTGACATTGTTAATAAGTCTATACTATTCACCCATCCAACCTATTGGGAAGCAGCAAGACATACGCTTCTTGGCCTAAACATTATTCAACTTGATTCGATAACCTTTCTAATAACAAAGTCGTTATCTTGTTTATCTCCGACCACAACCCTTAATTGTGCTCGGCAGTTCAAGTTTTTCTATCATAATGGATTAAGTCAAGAATTCAAAGACGTATTTAAGAAGATAGCCTTTCAGGGAGCTAAGCAATCGATTTTTCCAGGCGTAAGGGACATTTGTCTATCATTTCTTTCAAGCATACTGGATGACTTACCTCAATCTAAAGCAGAAAAGGTTATTCAGATGATCTCGAAAAACCTTTCTCTGTCAGATATTTTCTGGCATGGTGATATTCCGTTTATAGCGGAGGACTCGTCGAATTTTTTGAATTTTTTAGACGAAGAGGAAACTAAGAATATCGACGGAATACTTGAAAAATTAAATGAGGGGGAGGGGGAGTTACTATCCCCTAGACAAATTTGGGATGTTCTTAATACACTCCATAGCTGGCCGGTCTCAAAAAAGTTTCCTATAAATAGTTCTGGAATGCATCAAATTTTAAATTCTGATGAAGCCTTTATCAGGGGTAAAGTTGCATTCATTACTATGAGACATAACATAATACATGAGGAAGCGGTAGTACGCGCGATTCTAAACGATTCACATCCATACGTCGTTTTTGAAGGAATTAAAGGAGCGATTTATGGATATGGAAACTACTCATCGGAGGACCGAAATATACTTAAGCCACACATTCTCGATGCACTAAAAAATTCAACCATCACTATCCGAGCCAGTGATCTTATTACTACGTTTGGTATTGACTACGGAAGTGAAAGTATTGACTGGACGCTATTTGACGAAGAGCAGAAGAAAGCCATCTGGAAGCTTTGGGCAGAAATATTTCCTGTCTTTTTTGATAATGCTCCAAAGGAATTTGAGATATATAATACCGGGAGATTCGGAACTACTTTAAATGAAGCGCAAAAATTCTTGTCTTCAGATGAATCCCTACTAATTGGCTGGGCATTTTATCGTTGGATTGATAAATGTCTGCATTTAGGTAAGGTTCCCGATACATACGAGTTCGGGGTAATCCAGTTTTTACTTGAAGCTATAATACCTAAATTAAGACTGGAATTATTTACGAAAATAATTACACATCAGGACAGTCGCTTTGCCTCGTATTCCATATCGTGGTGCATGGGTTACTGGGACGAGCTTTCGGATCAAGAAAAAAAAGTGATTTCAGATTTACTAACAAGTGACCGGGTTGATTTGAGGTGGCTTAAAGCTGTATGTCTTGTACAAAACAAAATTCCCGTCGATATTCAGCTATTGCTATTTGGAAAAGAATTATTCGCAGAAGAATATTCTCGCATTATAGATCAGATTGATGAAGAACTATTAAAAGATTGTCTATCTGTATATTGCGGCCATCCTCAGCCATTTTGGTATTTAGGCTTTCACCATAGCCACCAATCCATTTGGATTCATATTATCAAAAATATTTTAATAACCTGTCATCCGGTAGGATTTGAGATTTGTGTTAGAGAACTTGTGTCAACCGGAGTAAACGGCTTTACTCCGGATTGGGATGACGGTTTATCAATTTGGGAAACAATATGCAGCAAATCAAAGAACAATGTATTATTAGCAAAACAACTGATCTTATCAACTGCTGAAACGAATTGTGCGCTCGAATCGGCAAGAAAACTTTGGAACTCTCTAATTAGGCATTATCCAAAAGAGAATTTTGATACCTTACTGTCAATGGTAGTTGATGCAATTGAAAGCATCCAACAACATGACCCCCAAGATATTATTAAGATTTTTGGCAAGAACTTTCTAAATAAGCTTCTTAATAAACTGACTACAGATATGTATATATTCCAATTTATAAATAGTGTTACCCAGGACAGGCCCACCTCTGAAACTGCTCAATCCTTTGTTGCAAGTATTGAAAGCCTTGCTTCTACAATGCCCATCAAATTGAGCTTCACCTTTGATAAAATCAAAGAGTTTGTCGCCCGTCAAGAAAAAACGGACCCATCTTGGTCTGTTTTACTTAACATACCAAATACAATAAGTGAAAATGGAAAGAACTGGTTAGAGTTGCATGACGATCATTATGAAATTGAGAATTGGGTTGTGGTTAGTTAGTGTCACAAGTGGTTAGAATATCAATATAATAACCACTCATCCTGATAATAACCACTCATCCTGCCTCTCAGATCTCGAACTTTTTTTCTTCGCTTACCGGGATCATAAATATAAAATCCATCAATATCTCTCACAAACACAACCCAACGCCACATTCCTTTCTTATCATAGTTAGTCGACGCTATTGCAACTCTTGCGGGAATGTTTCTCCGACGGTTAAACTTTCGCCTGTTAGCTGTTTTAATTTCAAGCTTATTTAACACCTCTTTTAAATCACAAAATGATGTTCCCCAATAACTGGTGTCTGTATCAAACAGTTTTTCAGCAATCATCAACTGCTTAACTTCATTGTAAGACAATCCCGATAACATAGCCACACATGCAATTCCGCATCCGGTATCATCCGGTTGGAATACATGTCTGATCTTCATTAATTATATTTTAATATCATTGAATACATCGTAAAACCTTGGCAAATCTTCTTGGCGTATCACCTCATCATTGTAAACTTCTAACATTTGAATACTACGATGTCGGTATATTTAGAAACTGTTAGTAATTCTCCTTTATAACTTTTAATAAGTCCATTCTTTGAAATATCAACTATTGTCAATAATTCACAATCCACAAACAAATATACCTCTTATTATTGACAAAATCAATAATAACCTCATATACAGATAGTTGAATAAAACTAAACACCCATCGCTTACCAATGGGTGTCTAATTCAACGAACCTCTGAATTAAGTAATCCAAAACGGACGGCTGTTAACTCATGTCTATTTTGATTTTTTAACCGTTTGCACATAAGTTGTTTTGGGGCTGCTCTTAACTGTAGCATTAGAAACAAATTTACCTGTTACAGCACTTTTATTTACTTTTCCTGTGATCTTACTCATCTTTAAATACCTCCTTTCTTCTTTAAATAATTTAGATTATGCCAAAAATCTTTAATACTGATCTCCATATTCCACTCTTAGGCGCGAGTTTCCTTTCAGGTGAACGGACTTGGATATGACTAACGTCTTTTAAATAAAATTCTCTCTTTAAGTTCGCATCCCGATCTCTTCCGGACTCAATTTCTTCACGGCTCCATTGGACGGCATGACGAATTTTATTATTCTCAATCCAATAATGGGATTGACAATCAAAATTCCAATTCCCTATTGATGGTTTCAACGATACAGATCTACCATTGAAGCTAAGCTGCCAAGCCGTGGGTGAAATAGGCGTCACCACTTTATTACCACAGCCACACACACATTTGTGTATGGCTGTGCAATAATCAACTGAAATGTAAAGTATACCCTCTTCAAGAGAATCAGGTATAAATTCAACGAATCTATGATGTAGCATCTTCGTTGAATATTTTAGATACACCTATTGAGTATGAAGAATGATGCTCCTCTTCCAAATCAACATAAAACCCGCTCAATTTCTTCCATTTCATAATAGCGAATCCCGCATTTAATGAATTGAGATCAGCAATTTGAATATTGGTAGCATAATCGTTGTTCTCGTTATCCTCAGAAAAAATTCTATCGGGAAGATGATCGCATTTGGTACTTGTGGCTGACGTTACTCGCAGTGCACCAGTCAACTTGTTATCCACCACATTTACTCCCAAACCTACATCAATAAAGGGTATGCCTTTTTTAACGAGATAATCTGATATATACTTTCGAACGCTATTCCGGTCAACACAGATAAAGACATATGACATTTGATCCAATTCATGGAGGTTAACTTCTCTGATGTAATAGCTATGAGCTACTATTCCCTTATGCATCTCAGAATAAACTCTGGTGAAATAGTCGGCTTTCTTAAGGCTCTTGTCTAAATCACTGATAGAAGCGGCTCCTGGAGATCTAAAAGCATTATGTTGGTCAAACCCATCTCCATCAAATAAATGAATTGCTTCAACTGGAGTTTTAGAGATTAAGTCTAAAGCATATGCACCAGTTCCGCCCAAACCTACTATTGCAATTCTTTGCCCATTGAACTTTGAGTTAAGTATTACAATATTAGCTCTGCTAGAATTTGTATCTACGTACTGGAAAACACTTTCAGTATCCGTAGAAACGATCACCTTAAATGTCTTTTCCGTTACCTCAGGATTTACATACTTTGCAGGAGCGGATATGAGATCGGCATACCTTTTAATCTTCTCATAATAATTCCGATAGCCCGCGGGTGGCTTGTTAGAGAATGAGAAGTTAATTGTGATACTATCACTCATCTTTACTGAAGCCACCCCATGTTGTATTGATGAAATTATTCTGCCCTCATTATTGCAAGGATTTTCACCAATAAAATGTATTACATGGTTGTCGGGTACTCCAGTAGTCGAGTTGTTTACAATTGTAAGAGTGCTAACCAACGTTCCGAATAGAATCTTCCCTTTATTATTTAGATAAGGTATATGGTGGATCAATAAGAATCCACCACTCACCTCGATCTCGTATCCTTCGTCTCTTAGACGCTTAAGGTCAGGACTATGATTTATCAGTTGCTGTGACATCGAATATCATTTTATTCTTAACCTTAACAACTGATCCTTTCACCATAGTGCCCTCGGGCTTAGGTTCTGCTCCTCTACAATAAGTAACAGTATATCCTTTATTTGGGTTATTATCATAACTCCCGAAAGCTAGAATCACAACCTGCTCAAACGATATTGTCTTCTCCGTCCAAGACTTTGGACTTGCATTCACAATGATTGTCAATAAAACAGGTTTATTAATTGATATAAAGTGCTCGACACCTGGTCTTGCTAAATCAACCAGTTCATCGTTTAAGATAAAGTCATCCTCATAACCTGGCTTAATATCCAGATATAAGTCATCCTTGGGATCAATATTTCCTAATTCTCTAATTTGAGAGCCAGTTATAAATTTTTTATACCAGATGAACGGAACTTTATTTATCGTGAATTGAAGTTTTTTCTTAACAAAAAAGTACTCGATTTCCGGTCTGGCGAGATTAACTTCTTTATCATTATCGATTAGTTCATCTTTATAAGGTGAGCTAATCGAAAGAAACAATTCCGATTCAATTGGAATACCACCTAGTTGCTTTAATTGAGCCCCGGTTTTGTATTGATCATAAGTTTCGTATTCTTTTCCTTCAATTACGAACTTCAAACTAACATTTGGTTTTTGCGTAGGCGCCCCATTTTTTTCTTGTTGCATTGTAATAATGTTTAAATTTTTAAAAACTCTTGCGTTGAGTATCATTTCCCCAACGGAGACTAGGTCGAGCCCAGATTTAAGCCTACTGTCTAATGCTTTTTTTAAAATTTAAAATTTACGAAAAGGCCATCCTACCACATTAAAGCAGTATAATGTTAAAACAACTTGAAAACTTGCAGAATTGAAGTAAAGGAGGTAAGTTTGTGTTCTCAAGACAACATTACCGAAAGCTAAAGCAGGCTTTTGTTTCCTTACTGGAATTTTACAAGCCAGGTGTTTTTCGCCTGGTTTTTTTATATAATTTCTTTTACTAATTCCATATCAATTATTTCTCCCATCATACTTATTTCATCTCCTAGCATTCTTATCAGCCAGGGCTTAGGATGGACTCCTATCTTAAATTCATCCCACGCGACATCGCGCAGCAGTTCGTCCTCACTTACGATTTTATATCTATTTTCAGCTGCGAAGACCATAGCAGAAATCGTTTTTACAATAAATTTAGGTCTGTACTTTCTATGAACCTGAGCAGTCTTTTTCATCTGCTCTTCAGTAAGAGGCACGACCTCAAGCATACCTTGTTCAATCATCTTTTTAGCACATAGCTTATCGTTATTAAGGGTCAATACCTTATGGTTATAACAGAAATCCGTGATGTAGAACTTCAGCTCCTCGCTGGTGAAATATTTTAATATTCCCGATCTAAATAATCTTGCTGCAAGATGAAGATCCGTTATAACAATGCTGTTCATGCTAAAACTCGAATTGCTGTTTGTATACCTTACGAAATTCAGCCTCGTCCCTTCTAGCAAGTTTGGCTGCCTTATCAAAGCCAATCTTTCTTTCACTTAAGCACCGATACAACATTTGAAGAAACTTCTGAGGCTCTTCTGTTCCATTATATTGGCCATAGTCAAAGTTTGAAAAGTCTGACTCTTTCCACTTCTGATATGCCACATATGGAATTAAGTTAGCTAATCGAGCTCTCAACATAATGGCTGCGATGGAAATTCCATATAATTCCTTAATTCGCTTCAGCTCAGGCATCGAAATAGCTGTCCTGTTCTTACCGAATTCTTGAATTAAAACATCTGCAGGGAGTAAAACAGCGCCGGCAAATGAATCACAGATCTTTTCTATCAAATCTATATCAAGGTCTTCAGCCATTACTAACAAGAGATGGCCCAGTTCGTGGAGGATGGTAAATCTAACTCTTGTTATATCTTGCTGCCTAGCATTCAGCACAATCACAGGAACTTTTCTGCCCTCAGCCCAACCAGATAACCCTTCATGACTATAGTTAAAGCCAAAGTCTATTTTAATGACGCGAATCCCTTTCTTTTCTAATAGATTGGAGATATTATAAATAGGTCCATCTCCAAGCTTCCACACCTTTCGAAGTTGCTTTGCAGCCTTCTTCGCATCATCAATATTTGATATCAATAAATCTTCTAGAGGGTTACTAAAACTAATAAATTCCTTTGCTATGCTTTCTAACTCAAGATAGTCGCTCAGCATCGAACTTGTTAAGCTTTCGACATCACTTCTTTGGTGCTCTGTCAACAGTAGCCCTTCCCTATAACTTACGTTATGCAAACTAAACTCAACATTGCAATCATTATAAAAATAATCTAACTCAAGATCTAAGGCACTTGCAATAGATAACAATGTTTTACTTTCAGGGTGTCGGATACCATTTTCATAATGGCTTATTAATTGCTTGGAACAACCGACCATATTTGCCAATTCTTCCATCGTCAACCCTCTAAGTTGCCTGGCTCTAGTAAGGTTGGTTCCGATTGAATTTTCCATGTTTATCTTGTCTTGTATACAAATGTAATAAAGTTAAATTAGTATACAAACTTTTTTTCAATTCTTCCAGGAAACTTCTTAAGTTGATGGCTAAATCCTTGGTATATCCGACCTTATAAAATCGGGTGTTGTCTCAGATGCTGCGCTTGCTGGTAGGGCTGTATTTGCGTATTTTATAGAAGTTGTTTTCGCTCCATACTCTCAACAATATAAACTTTTTAACATTTATGGTTTTGCTATTAAGTAAGTGTATTTTAGTTGCTTAATAATTAATAAATGGAAATTCCGGGTCTAGCAATTTTTGTTACAAAAGCCGAAACTTTATTTAAATCAATGTTGGGAGAAGCAGAGGCGCAAGGTATATCAATCGGCGCCTACAGTATCCAATTTACTGATAAAGACATACAGCAGCAAAAGGTAGATGCTTTAAATAAAATAATGAAATGGCCAAGAATAGAGCTATTGATTGACACCCTGACCGTAAACCACTTTGTAAAAAAAGTTCCGTTCAATCAGGCTAAAGGATTGTTTTCAGACCTCACGTACAGCATATCTTCATCGAACGTAGAGATTTTAACAGTGGTTTATCAACTGAAATATAAGGGAGATTTAGATGCATTGCATTATACTGTAAATCATAGTAGGAAAGTTATTAACGCTTCAGTGAACGGTGGGGGAAATTTAGCTTTGTTTTTTTACAGTCAACAGTCTGTTGAAGAGTTTAAAGATCCAGTCAAAAAAGATCGTGAGGCCCTTACTCAATTGATTCTCCAAAATCAAAGGGATGTTGATGACTACTTCAATTCAAAAAAAGACGTTCTCCTTGATGCAATAAATAGAGGTTTTGATCTAGGTCTACAAAGAGCACAAAAGCATAAAAAAGACAACGATTCGCTACTTTAATGAAAAGCCATGTCTTATTCGTTGTCCCCGCATCTTTAAAAGACAATAATACACTGATAATCAACATTTTTAAAGAATATATAAAATCCCTCTTTTTTTTGTATGAAATCAATGCAGTTAAGAAAGGGACTCACATGATTTTACATCTTATTTCTTCTTATTACCTTCAAATGGGTAAGCCAGCTCTTATTTCGAAGGTTCCAATTCCTTAAACTTCTTGTGAAAAACATACTCGGTATCTTTATAAAAATACACGGTGATTTCTAGAGATAGTCTTTCAATAATATACCCAACAAACACAGATGAACAAATCATAACAATTAAGAAATAATACTTGCTTTTTTTAATTGTCCATATCTCTGGATTTTTAAGTTTTAAGGAGCTTCCCTTTGATCTAGGCAAATCCCCACAGAATTACGCCTAGAAACTTAGATGATATTTTTATTTCAGTCAGTTATCGCCCCTTATTAAGAATTATTTATATTATTATATTAATCGAAATACCGGACAATATAACCTTGATAACAATCTCCAGAACGCAATTTCTAATCAAAATACCGGACAAGTAATCAATAAAATCAAACTACCGAACATTCTCATCGAATTACCGGCCAACCATATCAAAACGCCGGACATGTAAATCAAATTATCAGACATACTTATCAAAATACTGGACAGGAAAATCAAAAAGTCGGACATCAATACCGAATTACCGGACATCTGTTAAAGCCCTTAAAAAGCTTCCGGAGCGAATTAGATTAGCGGCCAAGGCGGGAGATATGTTTTTATGAAATGCAGCATAATACGCATTTACAAGTATCTGTGCTTTTAAAGCCGTATCAAGATTGGCGTTTGCAAGCCAGCATTGAAATGGATCTTTATCTGTTATCAGTTGCTCCTTAATGACCTGCTTATTAAAAACAGTATACAAGCCTTCCAATAAACGACAATAAAAATTATGCTCTTTGAGAAGCAATTGCTTATTAGAGCGTTCAGGAAACCTTAAGTTAACCATATAGCCTTCTTTTCCTTCAGAATGCAGGTAATCATACTTAAACGGAAACTTCCCGTCCTTTTGAATAAAATCTAAAACACGAGACAGGTTTTGTTTTTTATGGTAGGGTTTTGGATCATTTATATTGGCCAAGTAGCAAAGCCTATCCAGGGGAATGGAAGTGTTACCAGATGTATTTACCGATAATAAGACATGATTTAATTTTGAAAGATAAAGTAATAATCGCTTACGGCCTTCTCCTCCCCTTCCTTTACCTACCAATTTATACGACTCAGCATTAACCGTATAATAGCGATATAAAAACCCGTTTAAAAGTTCATCAGACAAGCGGACATCATACACCTTTTGCTCTTTGGATTTCCGGTCGAAGTTTAGTTTTAGATCTTTTAATATTGGAAAGTTATGCATTTGAATTACCTGCCCATTCCCTTTCACTTCATATCTGGATGAGAAAATAATATTCTTTTCCAACATGCAATACAAGGCAAAATCCATTACCGTATTAAAAGCATAGCCTTCAATTATAGGAGCTTTTTTAACACCAGATAGAAAATCAGAATGAATAACTGCAAGTTCTTGCCGTCTTCTGCCTGTAGCTGTACAAAACTCTTGCAGGGTAAACCGGGTGTAGCCGAAAAGATCTGTTTTAAGCTTAGCAGAAATAAAGATGATGAAATCCTGCACAATTCCCGATTGGCTTCCGAATGAGCGTTCGATGTCTCTCAGATTATCCGCAATGGCACGGTCAATTCTTACTAAAACTGAAGGATCCATAAGAATAAATAAAGGTTACAGGTAACGTAAAAGAATTTCTGACTTAACGATCGCTTCAACTTCAAGCCGGTCAATCCTCCATGCGGCAGAATCATCACCGTCTTTTCGAGGTGTAATTAAACCGTTTTCTATCCACTGTTCGATGTTTACCCTTTTGTACAAGCGAAATGCTTCTGATTTCTTTAAATACGGTTTCAGCTTGCCAGCTTTTACTAATGCTCTTATAGCTCCTAATTCTGCAGCTTGTTCGATAATAAGCTGCAGAAGAAATGTAGAGATTTCAACGTTCATTGGTATTTCTAATAGGTTAATCAATCTGATATAAACAAAAATGGGAACCCAAGTAGAAATTTATTAGGTGGAATAAGGGTGCACCCTGGTATTTTAAGTCAGTGATGCCTCAACGTTTTTGAATAATTTATAACTTATACGACATAATTGGCGTAAAAAGCATCATGAAAATTTTCAATCAAATCAAAGACCTTATAGCATCTGTAGAACAGGACGCTGACAAATTTTACAACAGTGGAAATTCTGCTGCCGGAACAAGAGTTAGAAAAGCCATGCAGGAGATCAAAAACCTTGCATCGGAAGCCAGAAAAGAAGTAACAGAAATTAAGAATAAAGCAAAATAACGATTCTGTTTATATTCTATTAGGTTGAAACCCCAGTTGTAAGCTTGGGGTTTCTTTTTTAAAGCTAACTTTTTACATCGAGCTCATTATCTATCCTTTCAAGTACAGATTCCTTCATACGATCAATAAACTTGGTATAACTACTCCGTTTTCGTTGTGATATTTCAGTCCAGCGCCGATGAGCACGGCCAATGTTGACTTTAAATGCATCTTCTAAGCATCTGATTATTTCAGAAATACTCGCATTCCCATTATTCAACTGGCCAGTCAACCATATTCCATAGGCGATTTCTACTAAGTTTATTGAATCACCTGTCCATTGTAAAGAGTTGGCATTTCCTTCTTTCCCGGCAATGTTGAATCCAGTTGGCGCTTGGAGCCTCATGATTTGCTGAATAATCATCGTCTGCAATCTTTCATACGCAATAAATTTAGCAAAGAGGTAATCGAGAGGTGTTGAAAATTCAGAATCATGGTCTTGTACTTCATGCATAAATTTTGATGTCAGGCTTGTGCTTCTGAGAAAATATAAATGATCAAGTTCTACAAGTCCGGAGCGATAATATTGATAATAAAAGGAATTTAATTTGAAAAATCTTTCAAGATATTTTAACTCAGCCTCGTAATAGATTATAACAGTTTCAGGAGTTCCTTTAGGCTTATTGAATTCGATCTGGTATTTTTCAAACTCAAATATCTTATCGGAATATAAAAGAGGTTTAACTTTTTTGAAAAAATAGATTTCTTCCTTCTGATCAGTAAACGGCTGCTTTTTAATTTTTTCTTTAAGTTCTTTGAGGTTCTTCTGAATAAGGTCAATTGAAGACTTTAATTGTTCAATAGGGTCAGAGATGTCAGTGTTAATTTCGAGCAATTGTCTTTTTTGCTGCTCCAGCAGCTCATCATAGGAGTAATTTAGCATATTTCTATAGGTTTGATTAGTCTGCCTGGCCTGTTCACTGGCGACAACTTTCACTCAGCAGTTCGACAAAATTGCTCAGCTGAGAACGAAAAAGAAATACGTAAATAGGACTAATTGGACTACGTAAAACGACGTATTTTCAGATAGAAGGGCTATAATTTAAGGGTATACTTCATGAAATGGTTTATCATGAATGCCAAATAGTTCTCGGGTAAGTCCTTTCAATTAGACAGACGACATGATCCTCCAAGACCAAAATCAATTCAATACCACAAAAGGATGAATAAATCTTTAATAATTTAATGATGTAAGATAGGAAGCCATAAATGGAATTTTAAGTTCGATTGTACTTAAGGTTGATCATCAAACAGATCAGCAGGATTAATGCCTAAAGCTGATGAGAGTTCTAAAAGGGTTGAGAGTACAAAATCTTCCGTTGCATTTTCAATCCTGCTAATTTTGGCTCTTTCAACATCACATCTGTTTGCGAGATCCTGTTGCGAAAATCCTTTCTCATCCCTGATCTTTCGAAGATTAGCTCCTATGATCTTAAACTGTTCCTTATGCTTTTCCTTCATGGATTGGAAAAGTCAAAGTGCATTCTTAAGGGAAAATAAATTGTGTCAATACTGACACAATTTCAAACTTCTGTAATTCATATTCTTGCTTAAAACTTTGACACAAACCTGTTACAAATGGTTTGATAAGTCAATTCAATGGGTTCATCTTCCAATGGGTTGGCACATTTTTTAATATATTAAAAAGGCGTTTTTATCTATGAAAAAAGCTGAATACACTGACAAGAATATCATCATTGATATTCTCACTAATTCATTTAAGACTAATCAGAGTGTAAATTACATCGTTCAACAAGATCATAGGAAGATCGAGCGCATTAGAGCGCTAATGGATTATTCTTTCGAAATTTGCTACAATAACGGCGAAGTATTTCTCTCGGATGATACTAAAGCTTGTGCTTTAATCTTATATCCTGACCAAAAAAAGGCCTCTTTAAAAAGTATATTACTTGATGTTAAATTAATTTCTAAATGCGTAGGCCTTACCAACATAAGAAAAGCCATGCGTCGGGAATCATTGATAAAGAGCCTCCAGCCGAAAGATAAGATGTACTACTTGTGGTTTATTGGAGTCAAACCCGAATTTCAAGGATCTGGAATTGGAACAAGCCTACTGCATGAAGTAATAGAACATAGTAATCAAATAAAACGCCCGGTCTATTTGGAGACTTCTACGCTGATTAATCTACCCTGGTATAAAAAACTGGGATTTGAAATCTATTCAGAATTAGATTTGGGGTACAAATTGTTCTTTCTTAAACGGACAAGCAATTATTAAAAGTATGCTTGTATTCGGTTCTCAGATGCACGTAGTTACGTTCATCTTTACTATCCTGGAAATAGTATTATTTTTCTATCAACTTATCTATTACCTGTCAAGGCCACAAGACAAAAGCAGGTTTTGGTATTTAATTCTTTTAGCCCTTCTGATTGTATATAACATTACAGGAGGATTGTTTCCAGACCTGAATATTCCAATTGCTATAGTGACTCAAAACATTATCGCATATGGAAGCGGCTTTCTTATGGCCTCATATTTCCCTTATTACTTCTACAGAGGATTTGATCTGGTATGCTTACGTTTTCATGCAATTTACGGCGTGCCTCTATTCCTCATACTTCCCTATCTAATATTTTTTGTGGTCGTATACTCATTCAATAGGAATTTAGATGTCGCAATACAATATGGAATAATAATACCTTTTTTTTATTCGATTGTGGTTCTTTGGGCAATTGCCAAAGCGATTAGAATTAAATATAGTGAAAGAAGCTCTAGCCACGATACTATGGAAATGATCGCTGTATATTTTGCTGTACTTCCCTGGGCAAGCATGACAATACTCGCATATTTTCACGCGAGTCAATTAATGGAAGTATTATTTACTAATGGCGGATTTTTAATCATTACCATCCTATTTATTTCCAAATCCATTTCCCGGGCGAAAATGGAGTATCAGCTATTAATTGATAAAACTATTTATGACAGCGTGCCTGCGTTTTCAGAAAATTGTGAGAAGTATCAGTTAACAAAACGTGAGATCGAAATTGTGGAACTTATTAGACAGGGATTTAAATATAAAGCTATTGGTGAACAACTGTTTATTTCGGAAAGAACCGTTACAACACATGTGCAAAATATTTTTGAAAAAACTGGCGTATCAAGTAAAGTAGAATTAATACGGAAGCTCGAAAAAGCAGCACTACTGCTCGAAAAAAAGGACTTATAAAAGCCCTTCATCTGCAAATGATAAATATGTCTCTGATGTCAGAATCAAATGGTCAAGTAGTGAAACATCTAGCAACATACCTCCCGCTTGTATCTTTTTAGTGAGATTTAAATCTGCCTGACTTGGCTTTAAATTTCCGGACGGGTGATTATGTGCCAGAATAATACTTGTTGCGCAGGTTTTCAAGGCTGCACTAAAAATAAGTTTTGGATCCGCAACTGTTCCGGCCATTCCCCCGGATGATACTTCGAATATCCCTAAAACTCTATTTGCTCTATTCAAAAATAAAACTTTAAACTGTTCAAGCAATTCCATTCTATTAATATCCCAGCTTGCAGATAGAATATTATAACAATCCTGAGAACTTGAAATTACAGGTCTCTCTGAAGCCTTAAATTTTGGTCGATAAGAAACGTTAATTTCTGATACCTGAAACATTGAAATCTGATTTTGAAGCTTTTCCATAATTAGCTGATTTAAAAGTTAATGAATTAATTATGGCGCTCCAGCAGGCTCAGGGCAATCAAGGGCAAAAGGAAAAGGAATAAATAGACCAGAGCAGTGGCATCGCGGGTTTATGCCGGAAGCTTTTGCCCGCTACAGCAGCCCTTAGCCTAACTTTGTGCTGATAATTATGCATGTTAGCTCCTCCTTCAATTTTTTAAACAGATTATTAAAAACTAAAATAACTAGCATACTTTAGCCATAATTATGGGAATGCCACTGAGACTTACGTTTAATGACAAAGATTATATCTTTCAGATACTTAATGAGAAGCCTATTACCAAACAAACGACTGAAATCCCTCTATCTTTAGAGAATAAAAGCATTGTTGTAATCAAAGAAGCAACAGGTTGGAATCTTAAGTATGCGGATGAATCTCTGAACAGAGATTTAATTGGTGCTATTGGAAAAGCAATTGAGCTAAGATATCGTTTGTAAACCCTTAACCTATTTTTACTAATTCTTATAATGAGATCTTAACCATTCACTAAATAGGCGTTCCTGCTGCCTACGCCGTGCCGATCGGTTTGACTTTTTGGTGAACCACACAAAAAACAATATCCATACTCCAAAACCAATAACATAGCCAGGTAAACTATTAGGCATCTTTAATGCGGATAAAAATGCTCCGGTTCCAATAAGTGAAGTGATGCAGAGGAGGATAAATGTTTTCATCGTTTCAGACGTTAGGTAAACAAATTTAATAAATACATACTAATGGTCAAAAGACACTACATAGTTTTCAGATGTCTATCAGATGACTAAACTAGGCAGATTAATCTGCTTACTAAAAACATCAAAACTTCTAACTGAAGCAATGGTTATCTGTGGCTTTTTATCTCTTAATAGACTTAATACCGCCTCTTGAACTTCATCAACAATGCTCCAATCCTTTTCTAAATAGATATCGGTCGTTTTACGCCCATGGTCAACATGGTTAAGTGCCAGAGCGACATCATCCTTGCTCTTCCTGCATGTATTACGCGCCAGATTACCGAATGTATGTCGACCCCAATAGAACGTTATACCTGGTAATCCTGTAAGCTTTGAAATTTCATTCATTCCTTTACTGAGTGCGGCATTTAAGTTCCCAATTGAAGAATATCTTTCAGATAATTCACTTTTATACTTTAAAAGAAGCGGCAAAGCTTCATCAGGAATTTTGATACTTATAAATGCATTATCTTTCCTTTTATTTTTAGTTTTTGACCGGTTGTATTCAAGTCTACCATCTTTCAGAATGTACTGTGAAGCATATAAATCCACAGCGTTAATACCACATAAATAAAACGAAAGCATAAATAGGTCTCTTGCCAATTCCGCTCTACTGCCTGGTTTAACCTTGCAATCACGCAATGATTTCAACTGATTAACCTCAATGTTGCGCTTTTTAGTTATTGGTGGCTCTACGATTTTATATTCATCAAATGGATTATAGGTAATAGGACTTATACCGAGAGATGGCTTATTATAGTAAGACTGAGCAGCCGTGAAGAAACCTTTGAAATCCCTAAGGTAGTTGTGAACGCTGGCATCTGAGACTCCTTTACATTTTATCGTTACAGTCTTACCGTGTTGGTTTTTTCGTGTAACTGTCCGATCGCTCCTCAGAAAACGCTCATAAGAGCTTATAACTCCTATTGTGATTTCTTCGATCGGAACAACTTCCCGTTTAAAAAAATCAATCAGACTGTAACAGACAGTGCGGTAATTTGAAGCACTTTTAACCCGTCCTGCTTGCAAAAGACTTTCAATATGAATATGGCAAAATTTAATAAAATCGATACATTCATCCTTGACCAGTAAATATTCCTTAAGACCTTCAACGTCAAACAATTCGATTCTCTGTCCTAATTTGCTAATGGCGTCTCTATATTCGTCAAGCGTCTTATTCAAAAGCTTATTGATAAAATCATCTTTTATCTCGAGGGACTTAGTGAGCTTTTTTTCAGAAACGAAATGCTCTGTGTCTATATACTTCCTTCGTTTTTTGTGACAAAGGCAAATTTTAACATTAAATGTACCGTCTGATTTTTTGTGATGCTTAAAAACTTTCGAGCTTACAGTTGCCATAAATTCTTAGGTAGTTCACGAAAAACTGTAACACATTTGTAACACCTTTCCGTGAAGTTCAACAAAATTGTCTGTTAAATTTAACTATTGCTGTGGAGGCCTCAAAATCGTCAGGATGACAGAAGTGTGCGAAAACGCACGAAAAAGGCCGTTTTTATAGAAAAAAAGCCTCACATTTCTGTGAGGCTTTGCTCCCGAAGCTGGGCTCGAACCAGCGACCCTCTGATTAACAGTCAGATGCTCTAACCAGCTGAGCTATTCGGGAATTCCTGGTTACCAAACTTATTAAACTTGTGTTCCGTTTGGGAATGCAATAGTCGGGATTTTAAATTATTTATGCAATATTTGTGAACATTTTTTTTAAAATATTTATGAGCTTAGTTGTTATCGGCACTGTGGCCTTCGATGCCATTGAAACTCCTTTCGGAAAAACAGACAAAATAGTGGGCGGAGCGGCCACATACGCAAGTTTAGCGGCTTCTTACTTTTATGAAAAAGTAAAGATTGTTGGTGTAGTTGGCGACGACTTTCACAGGGAAGACATCCAATCCATCAAAGATCATGGCATTGATGTCGAAGGATTACAAATAAAAGAAGGCGAGAAATCCTTTTTTTGGGCCGGAAAATATCACAACGACATGAATAGTCGCGATACTTTAATCACAGAATTAAATGTACTTGCCGATTTCGATCCAATCATTCCAGAGTCGTATCAGGACTGCGAGTATTTATTATTGGGAAACCTTACTCCTCAAATTCAGCAAACTACCATCCAACGCCTTAAAAAACGTCCAAAGTTAGTGGTGCTCGACACGATGAACTTCTGGATGGATGTTGCCCTTGAGGATTTACTCGAAACCCTGAAAATGGTGGATGTACTTACGATAAACGACGCCGAGGCTCGTCAGCTTTCCGGAGAGTACTCTTTAGTGAAAGCCGCCAAAGTAATTCTAGAAATGGGTCCAAAATATCTGATCATTAAAAAAGGTGAACATGGCGCATTGCTATTTAGTGAAGACAAGATCTTCTCGGCTCCGGCATTGCCTTTGGCAGAGGTTTTCGATCCAACCGGTGCCGGCGATACTTTTGCAGGTGGTTTTATAGGTTACCTGGCCAAGGTTGGGACCATCAACTTTAACAACATGAAGAATGCGATCATCTACGGATCTGCGCTGGCGTCATTCTGCGTCGAGAAATTCGGCACGGAAAAAATCAAAAACTTAAGTCAGGAAGAAGTTGCCGGCAGGATCAAAGAATTTGTAAATCTGAGCAGCTTTGTAATAGAGCAATAAAAAATATGCAGTTGGCGACATAAACTCGCCAACTGCAATTTAAACCTTTAAATCTATAAGCGTTCCTATCGCCTGATATTTTTCGAACACAGAAACAGTGTGCGGGGCATCTTTTAATTCATCGGTTAAGTCCTGACCAGCCCAATGTTCGTAATGTTTTCCATTTCTCCATAGTCTACTGGATGAAACATCGTAAATAACACCCTGATATGCCACCCATATTTCGGGCTTATCCTGACCATTACGAAGTGCTAATTGCTTCTTTGTGTATTGGGGCAAATTCATCAAATCAATTTTTCTTGTTTTTTCCTGAAGTATTCAAAAAACATCACATTCATTAGCAATAATGAAAGAGAGTAAAAATGATCTTCAAAAGGAATTGTACCCACTCTCAAGCCCGAGTTTTCAGCATCATTATACATTACCACAGGAATGCGTGTTAAAATTCCGTTGACAATATAGAAAGGAATTAGTGATACAAAGAAAGCGAAATAGAATCTGCTTAAATACGGGTACTCCTTCCGTCTGATAAGTACCAGACCGCTTAGAATCAACAATAAGCCAAACGTTATTAAAGAATACACACGATCGTAAAATAAGACCAGCATTATAACCGAAAGAACAAGCCAAATCCCACTTATTGTCGTGCTCAACTCTGCAAAAAGATCTTTCTTCAAATAATAATTAAGGCATTCATAAATAAATAAGCAGGCAAAAGGCACCGTCACGAAAAATAGAATCTCTTCCAAAGGAAGGTCAAGAAAATATATGCCTGTTATATAGTCCGGATTAAAAGACCACACATTATAAACCGTGAACAGATAATCCCAAATCAAAAAAAACAGTCCTGTTATAAGCAATCCCAGTACAATATATTTCCATTTACTGAAAAATTTCACCCGCTTATCAAAGGATAAAACGACAGGAAAAAATAAGGTAAAGAAGTTAATTAGAAGATAAGTAAAGTGTTTATCCATTAGCGATTGCTTGCTCTAAGATAGCTATTTCTTGCGGACTGCATCTTTTCGTTTCCTTCATAAAGCTAAGCAGATTTAAGAGCAAGGGCCTATCCATGGCTCCAAATTGCTTTTGCTTAGCTAGCACGATAATTTTTCTTTTGTCTGTTTCAAGGTGCTTGCTAAATCCTAAAAAGGAAGGAATATAATGTTCAAGACTAAATCTTAGAAAACGAATCTCCAGGGTCTCCGGGCTTTTACTGATAGCTGCCTCAAGTATCTTGGTTCCACTTTTAAGGTAAGCTATTTTATTATACGGATTGAAAGCATGCCTTGCCCTGACAGCTTGAACAGAACCCAAATAAGCCATAACTGTAGGATCTGCAGAGTTTTTGGCTTTTAATCTCTCATATAAACTTTCCGCAGCTTTCTGATTGTTTACGGCCAAATAAAAATCTTTTCGGATCTGTGGCAAATCATTCGCATACGTAATTATGGGAAACGAGAGTAATAACACAATTAATCGGATCATACTTTGCCAACGTTCAGGCCAGCATTAATAGTCTGCAAATGTTTAAATTCTTCCATACAGAGGATCTAATTAATGCCAGGCCTTCTTTTAATAACAAACCTATTCAGTAAAAGATGGTTTCTCTCATTACATCCTTTATTCATCAAATTCTGTAAATGTATATTCTTTATCAAATCAATATGTCATCTTCTTCCCAATGAAAAAGTCTGATATTGCCATTATCGGTTCGGGCTTCGCCGGACTGGCGGCGGCGGCGGTGCTTGCAAACGAGGGACATGACCTAACAATTTATGAAAAAAACGACCAGGCAGGTGGCAGAGCCCGGGTATGGGAAAGCGAAGGATTTACATTTGACATGGGACCGAGCTGGTATTGGATGCCGGAAGTTTTTGAAAATTTCTACAACCTGTTTGGCAAAACAACTTCCGATTTTTATGACATGAAACGTCTTGATCCGTCCTATCGGGTTTATTGGGAGAAAAATAATTTTACTGATTTACCAGCGCAACACGATAAACTGGAGGAACTCTTTGAAGCAATCGAACCGGGCTCTGCTCTGAAATTACGGGAATTCTTAAAACAGGCAAAGTTTAAATACGAGACTGGCATGGGAGATTATGTTTTCCGACCTTCCAATTCTATTAAAGAATACATGGATCTGCGGCTTTTAAAAGAAAGCTTTAAAATCCAACTATTTACCAGCATCAACAAGCACCTAAGGCAATATTTCAAACATCCAAAATTGCTAAAGCTCCTTGAATTTCCAGTTCTATTTCTAGGAGGAACAGCAGAAAATACGCCCGCTCTGTATAGCCTCATGAATTATGCTGATATCTCTCTGGGCACCTGGTTTCCGATCGGAGGAATGAATGAAATTGTAAAAGCCATGCTTTCAATAGCACAAGAAAAAGGGGTAAAAATAAAACTCGACCATGAAGTATTGCAAATCAAAACAGAAGGCAAAAAAGCAATCGGAATTGAAACCAATGCGGGATATTACAAGGCTGACCTGATTATTTCAAATGCCGATTATTGGCATACCGATCAGCAGCTGACTGCCGAAAAAAATAGAAATTATAGCCCGGGATACTGGAACAAGAGAGTACTATCTCCATCATCCCTATTATTCTATGTGGGAATAAATAAGAAGCTCGACAATATTATACACCATAATCTATTTTTTGATCAAGATCTGGAGAAACATGCCCATGAGATCTATAAAGATCCAAAGTGGCCCACAAAGCCTCTCTTTTACGTTTCCTGCACGTCAAAAACCGACGAGTCTTCTGCTCCCTTAAATTCCGAGAATTTATTCTTCCTGATGCCTCTTGCTCCAGGATTGGAAGATACTGATGCGCTGAGAGAGAAATATTGGGAAATATTGTTAAATCGGTTTGAAGAAATAACAGGAGAAAGCATCAGACACAACATCGTAACTAAACGCGCTTACGCGATAAAGGACTTTGTAAAAGATTATAACTCATTTAAAGGAAATGCTTACGGGCTAGCCAATACCTTGATGCAAACCGCTTTTCTGAAACCGAAGATGCGCTCAAAAAAAATTACAAACCTTTTGTTTACCGGGCAGCTCACTGTGCCCGGACCAGGCGTTCCGCCGGCAATTATTTCGGGACAGGTGGCTGCAAATGAAGCGCTGAAGATTTTGAAATAAAGAATATTTCCTAACTTCAAGCAAACTAAATCTGTAAACCATGAAAATATTGAAAATTATTCTTTTTACTGTAATTGGTCTTGTTGCCTTATTTTTTATCGTAGGATTATTTCTTCCCAAAACCTATCGAGTAGAGCGATCCATTATTGTTAACGCGCCAGACAGTGTAGTATTCCAGAACATCTCGGACTTTAACAAATTCCTAAAATGGAATCCCTGGTCTAAAATGGAGCCTACGGCAAAGGTTACCATTAGCGGGCCTGTTTCAAAACCCGGACATTTGTACAAATGGGAGGGAAAACAAACAGGAACCGGACAAATGAAAATTAAAGATATTGACCCTTCCAGATCGGTCGATATAGAATTGACTTTCTTAAAGCCGTTTGAAAGCGCTGCCGACACGCAATTTCAACTCGATCCAGATGCACAGGGCACCAAAGTTACCTGGATAATGCAGGGCAATAACAAATCTGTTATGGAAAAGTGGATGGGATTGAGCATGGACAACATGATAGGCAAAGATTTTGAAAGTGGACTGCAGAACTTAAAAGCATTCTCGGAAAAATAAGCGCATAAAAAAAGAGCGTCAGGCTGGCACCTGTACGCTCTTATGTATGATGAGTTTTAGAAAAGGGGCTATTTAGTCAAGCTCTGCATACATCGGTTTTTTAATACCGTTGTCGTATGGTTTTAAGCTTTTCTTAAGAAGCTTACGAGCTACGTGAATGCGGGTTTTTACTGTTCCAATCGGAATTGTTAAATGATCTGCAATCTCATGATATTTGAATCCTTCAAAGTACATACTGAAGGGAACAAAATATTCTTCAGGAAGTTTTCCTAAAGCTAATTTTATATCATCCATGATAAATTTCGACTCACCCTGGTTCTTGGTAGAACTGAAAACAAGGTTAGCTGAAGAAATTTCATCGGATTTGGTAACGAATGAACTTATTTTTACAAAACGGCGGTAATTGTTAATGAAGGTATTTTTCATTATAGTGTATAACCAGCCTTTAAGATTGGTACCTTCTTTAAATTTATTATAGTATGTGATGGCTTTCAGTAGAGTATCTTGAACCAGGTCATTGGCATCGTCTGCATCATGAGTAAAATGTAATGCATACATCTTTAATGAACTTGCTTGGCGCATAACCATTGTATTGAATTCTATTTTAGTCATGTTGTTAGTGTTAAGTTATCGTTACTAGTTTTTCTTAAACAAACTTGTAAATACCTTTGCAACAACTATGCTAATCCGAGATCAATACGCTCTTACTCTCCTAATAGGCTTAAAAATTAACGATAAATTAATGCTAAATTACATTTACTTCGCGCTCTAAACTTACTCCAAATTTGGATTTCACGTCATCGATAATTCGAGAGGACAGATCATAAACCTCTGATCCTGTAGCACTTCCATAATTCACTAAAACTAAAGCTTGGTTCTTCCAGGTTCCGGTTTCACCTATTTTTTTTCCCTTCCATCCACATTGTTCTATCAGCCAGCCAGCGGCTAATTTCACTGTACTATTTGGTAGACAGAAGTGAACAGTGTCTGGAAAAACAGACTGTATTTTTTTGAACTCACTTTCAGAAATGATAGGATTTTTAAAGAAACTACCCGAATTTCCGATGGTTGACGGATCGGGAAGTTTGCTTACGCGGATATGAGACACAACATCCGAAATATCCCTAATACTGGG
>CBFGOI010000028.1:0-42688 GCA_965650335.1 uncultured Pedobacter sp.
CAGATACGATGGCACGTTCCTGATAAGAAGAAAAAATCACCTCAACTTTTACTTCGGGCTCCCGGTGTAATTCCCCTTTTTCACCAACGTATGGATTTGCATCCGGTGAAGCTTTAAAAGTTCCATATCCTTCCGCATTAAAACTGCAATCCGAGTACTTACCAATATTGCCCGCACCTGCGCTAAAAAGTGCTGACCGGACAGGCTCGATGTGCTCAGACGGAACATAAGTCATCAATTTTTTAAGCAATCCGGTCTTCGGAGAGAGAACTTTGGCATCTGTTAAACCAAGCTTTTCACAAATTTTACCACTTACACCCTGTTGAATATGATCAAGATTCGTGTGAATTGCGTAAAGCGCGATATCATTTTTTATTGCTTTGATGACAACACGTTCGACATAGGTCTTGCCATTGAATTTTTTAATCCCTTTGAAAACTATGGGATGATGTGAGATGATCAGATTACAGCCCTTTTTTATTGCCTCGTCCACTATTTCCTCTGTACAATCCAGAGAAATAAGAGCTGCATTAATTTCCTGATCAGGGTTGCCTACAATGAGTCCTGAATTATCATAATCTTCCTGATAATTCAATGGAGCAAAAGACTCGAGGAAGGTTGTTAGATCCCGTAATTTCATTGTTTCTCTTGAACTTCATTTTCGGAAGAATCGTGCTTCAAAACATTACGGTACCAAACGATTTTCATCCAATATTGAACAAATGCTGTTATTATTGCGATAGCCAAAACTCCCACTCCAATACTGTAATTTAAATCTTTAGGTACAGGAACAAATAAGATGATGGAAGATAATATTGCATATGTTAAGCCAACATATAGAGTTGGATTCCCTTCAACTTCAAAGTCTCTGCTATCCAGCTCATTTTTTATAGATTGAGACATCCGGATCACGACGAAAAAATTCCAAAGAACGTTGAATCCTGGAACTAAGATAAGCCAAATTAAGAGAGGTTTAATTCTTCGATTCTCTTCCTTAACCTGCAATAATGTTTTAACCAATGCAAGGCAGAATAAAACATTGATCGCTAGCCCGATGGCTATCGATACAAAATACAAAACCGGTGAAATTCCTGACATAACTTTAATTAAACCACCTATAAACCCTTATTAAAAGGTTAATAAGCAAACTGATAATTATCATGGTAGTAAAAGGAAAATAAAACCGGAAGTTTCCCTTTTCTATGCGTATATCTCCGGGTAAATTCCCTAGCCAATGAAGCTTATCGTGAAAAAAATAAATTATTATCCCAACAACAACTATTGCTGAGCCTGCAATAATAACCCATTTTCCTGTATCAGAGGACATTTTTCTCTACATTCCAAGCTTAACCAGTTGTGCACTCTCTAAAGCCATTTTCTGATTAAAGTCATTTGCCAAAGTTTTATGGTTTATTGCGTCAACTATAGTACCAACAAAGCACAAACCAAAAGTAAAAAAGTATAATATGCCCATCCCTATCTGACCTGTTACAAATCGCTGAATACCAGCCACAACTACTAAACCAAGCAAAGTGTAAAGCAATAAGTCACTTGCGCTTTGTCGCTTACCCGAGTAATACATTACAAATTGCCGGGCTTGTTGTTCATTCATACCGGCCATAATCTGTTGCACAAATTGAAATTCTTCAGGAGTTAATCCTTTAAGACTATAAAGTAATTCTTTATACATGTTTTGATTTTAGGTTTAGAAAGATAGGAAGTATTTTTTACTTAAAACGAAGATTCGATGCGTCAATATTAATATGGCCGGAATGCCAAACCAATGATGAGCGAAAGATGCCTCCAAGTCTCCGTGAAAAATACAGGTAATCGATCGTCCTAAACCACAGCCAGGACACCACGAAACACCTAAATTTGCCAGGGGACATAAGGCAAAATGATGTGAACCTGGGCTTGAAACAGCAAGTACAGCCAAAGCAGTAATCCAAAAAACCAGCTCGAAATGTTTAAGATAGATCAACTTATAGATTATGTTGCTTGTTCATCAAAAGTAATGAAACTACAACATTGAAAAGAATGCCTACAATACCTGCACCACCGATTCTTTGGTAATAATCCATAGTAAGCAGTGTAGAACCCGAATATTGAATATAAAGAGCACTAACTGCCATATACAACACAAAGCCAATCAACAAAATTTTAAATCCTTCCATTAGGCCCTCAACAAATTCGAGCTTTCCGCCATTGATATTATTACGGTAGTTTTTTATTCCCAAATAAAGTCCTGTAAAAGGTATAAACACCGATAAATACTCCATCCAATGGATATTGAAAGGGCCGCTTTTCATCTGATCATACACCCCAAGCAGATGCATAAGCAAAATCCATATTCCAGTTAAAACGCCAATTAACAATCCGTATTTGAGTCCGTTTTTCATAATTCAATTGCGAAAGAATTCAACTGACTAAATAACATTCTTATTATTGAATTGTTCCGGAATTTGCTCAAAAATTAATTTTTTCGGGACAAGGCGCATTTTAATTTAAAATAACGAAAGGCGAAATCAGAAAGACTGAGCCCAAGACACATAAGTATCCATACAAGTCTTTAAGGGGATTAAAGACCTTAATATCATGCAGAATGATGTTTTAACTATTATCTGCACCCTTTATTATTTAACACTGATTACTTTTACTGATGTGGTTTCTGTTCCATTGCATGAATTTACAACAGAAGCACCCAACAACACTAAAGCAAACATGCCAAACAATTTAATCTTAAAAGTCCGTGTACGTTTCATAACAATTAATTTTTAGATTCACAAATATTTGTTCAAACTATGCACCAAAAAAACGGATTAAATGAAAAACCCAGCTAATTTGCGCAGAATCAGCATTCTACAAAACAGACATCACCCAATACTGTATGCTTTAGAGTACATTCTTGTCGATATTCTTATAAAATGAATCACCGAAATCACACATATATCCTAATAATTAAAAGACTGAGCACAAAACAAATTTCAATAGGGTTTGATATTAACTAAGAGTAGCTGGTATATTTGTATTTGAGATTTTGAAGTGAACGTAAAAGAAATAATAAATTTTTATAAAACAGATGCAAGGATTGAAGCGCTAGCAAAGTCTTTAAATTCTACAAAACACCCTCGAGTTCACCTAAAAGGCCTTATAGGATCGAGTGATGCACTGGCCGCAGCAGCCTTGTATTTTTTAACTCACTCAAATTTTCTATTTGTGTTTCCCGACAGAGAAGAAGCTGCATATTTTCAAAGCGATCTTGAAAATTTATTGGATAAAGAAGTTTTAATATTTCCCTCATCCTACCGAAAACCTTTTGAATTCACACAGCCAGACCCTGGGAATGTACTTCAGCGGGCAGAGGTTTTAAACGAATTAATCCATTCCACTGAGTTTGGGAAATTAATAGTGACTTATCCCGAAGCACTTGCCGAGCGTGTAATTAATCGCGATTCCCTCGAAAAAAACACGCTGGAAATTTCCCAGGGCAACAAATTAAACATCGATTTCATCAATGAATTTTTGATTGAATACGACTTTGAACGTGTAGACTTTGTATATGCGCCGGGTCAGTTTTCAATCAGGGGTGGCATTGTAGATATTTTCTCCTTTTCAAACGACCTGCCCTATCGATTTGAATTTTTCGGCGATTTTATAGAAAGCATCCGCACCTTTCAAATAGAAGATCAGCTTTCTGCTGAGCACGTCAAAAGTGTCACTATTGTTCCGAATGTACAATCTAAATTTTTAACCGAACACAACATTACCTTACTTGAATATATCGATTCAAGCACCAGCGTATGGTTTAAAGATGTTCAGTTTACACTGGATGTTTTAAAAGACGGATATAAAAAAGCGATTGAGTTATGGAAGGCTCTTCCTGCGGAAACTAAAAATCAAAATCCCGAATGGATAGACCCAAAATATAGCTTTACAGAAGAAAAGCTGCTGGCAGATCAATTGAAAGACTTTCCAGTTGTTGAGTTCGGCAAGCAGTTTTTCTATCAACCCTCAGATACTATTTTCTTCGATCTAAAACCTCAGCCATCTTTCAACAAGGATTTTAATCTGCTTATCCACAACATTAAAAAGAATGAAAGCGAAAAGTTAACGAATATCATTTTTACTGATTCTGTAAGGCAAGCCGAGCGTTTGTATGCCATTTTCGATGACATTGATAAAACGGTAAAATTCAATTCGATCAATTTATCCTTACGGGAAGGTTTTATTGACTACGAACAAAAGCTGGCCTGTTATACCGATCACCAGATATTCGACAGATATTATAAGTATAAACTCAAAAAAGGATATACACGCTCGCAGGCAATTACCCTCAAAGAGCTTAAGGAACTTAAACCTGGCGATTATATCACACATATCGATCATGGGATAGGGAAATATGCAGGGCTAGAAAAAGTTGAAGTAAACGGAAAAACACAGGAGATGATCCGTTTGATCTATGCCGATAATGATCTGCTTTATGTGAACATAAACTCCTTAAACCGGATCTCGAAATATTCAGGAAAGGAGGGTACCGTCCCAAAAATGAATAAGCTGGGAACCGACAGCTGGGAGAAATTAAAAAAAACAACAAAAAAAAAAGTTAAAGACATTGCCCGGGACCTAATCAGGCTCTATGCAGTGCGTAAAGCACAAACAGGGAATGCTTTTCTGCCAGACACCTACCTGCAAACAGAACTCGAAGCTTCGTTTATTTACGAGGATACTCCCGATCAGGAAAAGGCAACCGCAGATGTAAAAAAAGATATGGAGTCGCCACACCCTATGGACCGGCTTGTATGCGGCGATGTTGGATTTGGAAAGACCGAAATAGCTGTCCGGGCAGCATTTAAGGCAGTCGCCGATAGCAAACAGGTAGCTATTCTGGTTCCCACTACCATTCTTGCCCTACAACATTATAAAACATTTAGCTCCCGCTTGTCGGATTTCCCCTGCAACATCGATTATATCAATCGATTTAAATCGCCTAAGCAGATAAAGGAAACGCTCAACAGACTTGCAGACGGCAAAGTCGATATTATCATCGGCACACACCGCATTGTAAGCAAAGATGTCAAATTCAAAGATCTGGGATTATTGATAATTGACGAAGAGCAAAAATTTGGCGTTGGGGTTAAAGAGAAATTAAAACAGCTTCGGGCTAATGTCGATACGCTTACCCTCACAGCAACTCCGATTCCAAGAACACTCCACTTCTCTTTAATGGGAGCGCGGGATTTATCAATAATTTCGACACCACCACCTAACAGGCAGCCCGTGCTAACCGAACTGCATGTATTTAATGAGCAATTGATTAAAGATGCCGTTGAGTTCGAAATTAACAGGAACGGGCAAATCTTTTTTATTCATAACAGAGTTCAGGATTTGGCGCAGCTTGGCGGATTGATAAAAAAATTAGTTCCAAAAGCCAGGATCGGTATCGCTCACGGCCAGCTGGATGGCGATGCACTGGAAGATGTAATGTTGAAATTCGTGGATAACGAATACGATGTTTTGGTTGCAACCACCATCATTGAAGCTGGCCTCGACATTCCGAACGCTAATACGATTCTGATAAATCATGCGCACATGTTCGGATTGAGCGACCTGCATCAAATGCGTGGCCGGGTGGGAAGGTCTAACAAAAAAGCGTTTTGTTATTTGTTAAGTCCGCCATTATCAACCCTCACTTCCGAAGCAAGAAAGCGTTTAAGCGCAATTGAAGAGTTTTCTGATTTGGGAAGCGGATTTAATGTTGCGATGCGTGATTTAGATATCCGCGGAAGCGGAAACCTTTTGGGAGCAGAACAAAGCGGATTTATTGCCGAAATTGGTTTCGAAATGTATCATAAAATACTGGATGAAGCCATACAAGAATTGAAAGACGATGAATTTAAGGACCTGTTTAAAGACGAAAAACCGAGGCCATTTATCTCTTTCACACAAATAGATACCGATTTAGAAGTTCTGATTCCTGATAGCTACGTTACCAACATCACCGAAAGGTATAATCTTTATACAGAAATTTCTAAGCTTGAAAGCGAAGAAGAATTGGATGCCTTTGCTTTGAAATTACAAGATCGTTTCGGGCCAGTACCAAAGCAGGTTCGCGAACTTTTAAAAACACTAAAGCTTCAATGGCTGGGTAAAGCGATCGGCTTTGAAAAAATATCCTTTAAGAAAAATTCTTTAAAAGGGTATTTCATTTCCGATCAGCAGTCACGGTACTTTGAGACTGAACAGTTTAACAGACTGCTTCAATATGTTCAACAAAATCCATTCGATTGCAATTTAAAAGAAGTAAAGAATAGCCTGAGAATATCCTTCGAAAACATAAGCAGTTTGGATGACGCAATTGCACGATTATCGGAAATAATTGATCCCATTGCTATTTAATTTACTGAGAATACCTGAATCAGGTCAGCCAACTGACTGATTTAACGTTCTGTAGTATATTTCTAAGCTAATCCAACGACAAATTGCTTACCAACTGCAAAGCAAGCTAGGTTTAAATAAAGTTATACTTCTCTTTGGCACCCGTCGTGTTGGTAAAACATTCCTTATTAAAACTCCTACCTGTTAAAAGACATTTTACTATTAGAGAATATAAAAAACAGCAGCAAAATATACGACCTGCTTAAACTAATAGCTTACCAGATTGGTAGTGAAGTTGCATTTGATGAGCTAAAAACGGATTCTAGCGTATTTTGCAAAAAACTATCCCTCGGCAGAATTCTTAATTATCAACAAAGAAAACTACCTGGATACTTTAGTTCCCCACCATAAAAACAGCATTGCTAAACAACAGCTTTCCGGTTTCCCAAAAACCTCTAAAAAGAGGATCAACTGTCAGGTAGACTACAGATCCATCACCCATTTCCTGAACGCCCAACAACATCCCATCTTCTAAAGTTCTTTTTGTTTTGCTGCCTACAAATCCCGTTACGTAATTATTCTTTCCTAAAACACCGACATTCCATCCTCCTTCAAGGTAATTATATATCTTATTATCCATTTTCAAGGTGTAATAATAATTTGAAAAACCAAAGCCAAGTGGATGTGTATTATCTATATTTACCCTGTAAATAGCGCCCGGAACGCTGTTTTGCAAACTTTCCCGACCTCTGTTTTCATATTTCTTTACATTCGAATATGGTTTTTTTGCCTTTTCAGTTTTGGCATACTCTTTCGCAGACAAAGAAAACCCTTTTTTACCCGCCAATTGGTCCACGGCTCCTTCTAAAGCAATAAGCTTTCCGCCGTTTTGCACCCAATTTTGAATTTTGTCGCTAAAAATATCTTCATAATTTCCATCCGGATAGATCAACACATTAAATTCAGATAAACTGATATTCTTAATATCCTGTGCCCGTAGCACAGATAGTGGATAATGAATTTGCTGTTCAAAAAAGTGCCATATCTCCCCAAAGGCAAGAGATGAAGTCTCTTCTCCTCCGACTAGCGCAACTCTGGGCTTTTTAATAAATCGAATTTTATCAGAGCCCAAATCTGCGCCCTTTTCCATAAATCCTGAACTTAAAGGCTGTACATCGATTCCCGCACGCTGAGCTATTGCGTAAATGGTGCTTTCAAAATTCTCAGCCAGCTTTTCGTTATTGGTTCGTGTGATAACTAAGGATCCAACATTAAAATGCTTCCCTGCAATTTCGAGAGGAACCTCGGAAAATCGAACCTTAATATTGCGCTTCAATAATTCTGATAAAAACTTTACTTCGGCAACAGAACCCCAATTCGCCACAAAGGCAACAGGCTTTTGCGAAACCGAATTTAAGCTAACTGGTACGGGCAGGTGTGCAAACGCGGGTTTTATTCTCTCCTTACTCGCATAGGCTCCGAGTCCATAAGCGTAAGGCACCGCCCAAGCCGTAATATCGTACGTCGCAGAATCAGAAATAAAAGTCTTAGGTTCAAAGAGTACTTTAACTAAAACTGATTTAGATTGGTAAGCGCTTATTACCAGATCCGATTTCTCAATTTTAAAGCTCTCGGTTTTTCCATTTAAATAATTAAACCCCCGGGAGCCTTCTTTGGAGGAACCAAATCCATATTCAATTCCGTTTGCTTTTAACAGGACTTCCAAATTTTTGAACTGGCCTTCATTCCCGGCTTTTATTACATAGGTTTTATATGGCCCCGAAGGGTTGGATTTACTATTGACAAAATACTTTCGAAACTCTGACACTACTTTATCTGCATATTTAGATGCAATTTCAATGGTTGACAAGCCAGCGGTATTATGATGATGAATCCTGTCTTTTAAAGTTAAGGTATCGCCTACATTGGTTAAAACCGACAAGCCGGCTCTGCCAGAACCACCCTGTTCATACGTCATGCCTATTGCCCCACTGTAAGTAGGATAGGTATCGCCATAGGATGGATACAGCAAATCAAAACGTTCTTTAGTAAAGTATAGCCACCCCTTCTCATCAAAATAGCGGGCATTATTCTTTCCAATTATAGTTTGAAATTCCCTTTGCCATTGAGTAATGGCTTCATGAAATGGTTCTGCAGCAGGGGCAAAGTAATATGGCTCGTTGAAGCCCTGTTCGTGAAAATCGACGTGAATCTGGGGAAGCCATTGATTATATAAGGCTATCCGCTGCTGAGTTTCTAATTGAGTTTGCCATGCCCAATCGCGGTTCAGATCAAAGTAGTAATGGTTTGAACGCCCGCCAGGCCAGGGCTCCACATGTTCGCGGGTGAAAGGAGAAGGGTCGGCAAGGGTATTGCCCACCGAAGTATAAAAATTCACATACCGTTCTCTTCCGTCAGGGTTTATACAAGGATCAATTACAACGAGGGTATTTTCCAGCCATGGTTTGGTACGGATGTTTTCCGGATCAACTAAGTCAAAAATAGTTTGCATAGAGGTTTCTGTCGAAACAGATTCGTTTCCGTGAACATTATAGCTTAGCCAAACGATTACCGGCTGACTGGCTGTAGCCTGCCCGGGTTTTATCCCGCTAAGGCGGAGATTATTGTTCCTTATCTGTTCAAGATTATTGATATTATTAGCTGAAGATACAAATGCAACAAATAAAGGTCGGCCCTCATACGTTTTGCCATATTCCTGAAGCTTTACACTACCTGACACTGAAGCGACGTATTTGAAATAATCGATCACCCGATGGTGAGGTGTAAATTTTTCGCCCAATGTATATCCGAGAAAACTGGATGGCGATTGAATTTGTTGGGCTATCAGCAGTTTTACCAAAAAAAGGAAGCAAAAAACTAAGAAGTGTTTCTTCATTTTACTAATCTAATGCTTATTCAGGATTATTAAAAGACGTACTTTGCTAACAATTCTGTACAATTTGATATTATTGCAAAAAAGCCTTTTTTATGCGCGTTGAAGATTTATATAGCATTTTCCTAAAACATCCGACAATATGTACAGACACCCGGAAGATCAACCGAGGCTGTTTATTTTTTGCGTTAAAGGGTGGTAATTTCGATGGAAACACTTTTGCAGAACAAGCATTAGATGCTGGTGCGGCCTTTGCTATCATAGATAACCCTGCATTTAAAACATCTGAAAATACAATCCTCGTAGAGGATGTATTAAGCAGCTTACAACAGCTGGCTAATTTTCATCGCAGGCAATTGAAAATACCCTTTATCGGAATTACAGGCACCAATGGCAAAACCACAACAAAAGAGCTGATCAAATCGGTGCTGTCGGTAAAATATAAAACATACGCCACTCTGGGGAATTTAAACAACCATATCGGTGTCCCTCTTACCATTTTGGCTATTGATAAAAGCATTGAAATGGCAATTATCGAAATGGGGGCAAATCATCAAAAAGAAATCGCGGCCTTGTGTAAAATAGCCGAGCCTAACTTTGGATTAATAACCAACGTAGGGAAGGGACACCTGGAAGGCTTTGGCGGTTTTGAAGGCGTTAAAAAAGGCAAGGGTGAATTATATGATTTCTTGAAAGAAAATGGAGGATTAATATTTGCCAATCAAGGCAATACTTATTTACAGAAGATGCTGGCCGACCGGAACATCCAACATGTCTCCTATTATAATTCAAGCACTGGTTTACGGGGCGAACTTGTAGAGAATGATCCATTTTTAGTAATCGACTGGATTATAGGAAACCAAAGACACCGCGTTCAAACCAATTTAACCGGACCATATAATCTCGAAAATATTTTAGCGGCAATTGCAGTAGGGAAGCACTTTAACTTAACCGACGAGCAGATTAATGAAGGAATCAGCTTGTATATTCCTGCTAATAACCGATCGCAAATAACCAAAACAGAAAAAAATACCCTTATCTGTGATTATTACAATGCTAACCCCAGCAGTATGGTTGCAGCATTGGATAACTTTTCTGCTTTTGATGCCGAAAACAAAATATTGATCCTTGGAGATATGTTCGAATTAGGGGAAGAATCGCTGGCAGAACATAAGCAAATTGTTGAGAAGGCAAGGAGCATTCATTCTCACGGACAGATTTTTATTGGCGAGGGTTTTTTCGCGAATAAAACGGATGGCTCAAATTTTTTCAGAACAACGACAGAAGCAGTCGAATACATTAAAACTCATCCCATTCAACATGCTACAATACTAATAAAAGGTTCGAGAGGGATGAAATTAGAACAACTTTTGGAAGTTTTGTAAGCAAAAAAAGCGGCCCCCACAAAGAAGGCCGCCTTAACTACCCAAAAGATTTTAGAACGTAAATCCTACAGTAACAGAGAAAACTCTGTTTTTACCTTTATAATCGTAATCGCTTGACTCCGGAAGAATATTATTTAATCCAAGTCCATAATTTAAGCCAACATTTAAGCCATTCGACAACTGATAACCCCCTAATAAATTTATTCCGAAATCACCCCTTCTCAGATCATCCTCATCGGGATTATTGCCGAATTGCAGGTCTTCCTCCCCTTTATCAACTTCGCCATCCATGTTTTCTTCCCATTTTTCTTTACCTGATAAAGCAAAAGCTGCATACGGACCCGCACCGAAATAGATCCCTCCGATCTTGTATACTGCATTTACAGGAACTTCTAAATACATAATATTGGTTTGATCTTTAGAAGAATATCCTGTTTCACTAAACTCCGATTTTGAACCTTTTCCTGATAAGGTTAATCCCGGCTGAACAGAAAAAGACGTTCCAACAGGTATATCAACCAATCCCCCGATCATAAAAGAAGTCTGTGATTTTAATGCGTCTTTCTCTTCCGAGTCTACATCGTTTCCGGATAAAGAAACTGTTGCGAAATTGATCCCAGCCTTAATTCCATACTTAATTCCGGATGAAGTTGTACGGGAAGTAGTTTGCGCGATAGCGGAACCTGTTAACAAGCATGCGATAACTACTGAGTAAATTTTTTTCATATTGTTTAGTGTTTTTTCACAAAAAAAAAAATATTGTCTCCTAATTACAATACCCAGTTTTAGGTATTTTAAAATACCTAAAACAAAATACCCTTTTCTTGGTATTGCACAATTGCTTCATTACAAGTATCTTCATGCTTTAATTTTAAATTAAACCCAAAACGTATGAAAAAACTCTTTACTAAATCTTTATTTATCGCAATTCTTGTAGCGCTGGTAGCAAGTGCAAGCGCTCAAACAGACAGCGTAAAAGTTAAAGGAATGGGTAAAAATCTTTTTAAGGTGAGCCTTACCTCTCTTGCATTAAATACCTATTCTTTTTCATACGAAAGGAAAATCGGGAACAAGATCTCTTTAGGCTTGGGATACAGAGTAATGCCTGAGGGAGAATTACCATTAAAAAGCAATTTTGAAAGCATAATTGATGATCCTGAAACTTTTAAACATGTTGATAATTTGATTACTGGAAACACTGCAATTACACCTGAAATAAAATTCTATTTTGGAAAAGGTGTTTTCAGAGGATTTTATATTTCTCCATTTGCTCGTATTGCAAAGTATACTGCCAGCCTCTCTGATTTCGAATTCGATGTAAATGGAACTTCATCAACCATTCCGTTAAATGGAGAGTTAAAAACTCTTACCGGCGGACTTCTTTTTGGAGCGCAGTGGAAATTAAGTAATCTTATCTATTTAGATTGGTCAATCCTTGGTCCTCAATACGGAAAGTCAGAAGGATTTTTAAAAGGTACTAAAACCCTCTCCCCCGATGAGCAAAACGCACTCAGAGAAGAGTTAGAAGGTCTGGAAATCCCCTTCGTTGACAGCAAGACTGTTGTAGATGCTCAGGGAGCCAGGTTAGACTTCACCGGCCCTTGGGCTGGGATTAGAGCATCAATCGGCTTAGGCTTCAGGTTTTAAAAACTTTCAAACCCTCACATACAAAAAATGGTCAGCTTGTCTGACCATTTTTTGTTTAAAACGAATTTCAGAGAATTTTCGGGCACACCTTTTTGTTACCTACATAATCCCATCACGTAAAATTAAACAGCTGAAAACATTAGCAGCCTTTTTAAGTTATATAGATACATTTAATCGTATGAAAAATAACTTTACAAAAAAGATTTTTACGGAACACCTTCGAACGCGTTTTATCAAATAGCGTGTAGGAAAATGGTTAATGAATGGAAGAACCTTTAAAGGTGTATTTCTCATATTTTTATATTTTCCATCCACATTAACCGGCACCAAATCAAAGATTATCGTCAGCAATTACGAAGTCGTACAAACACGTCATTGAATTGCTATGCGATATCCTCTGTAGGAATAAAATAAAGGGATTTTTCAGTGATGTAATTAACATTTTATTAATTATTAAAGCTTTAACAAATGAAAAAATTTAAACTTTTACTTCTTTTAATCGCAGCGGGATCAATAGGATTAACAAGCTGCAAAAAAAATAATGAACCAAAGCCTGACACCCAAGCGCAGACCGAGGCAAAATCAAAAATTCTAGGTAAGTGGTTTATTACAAAAGCTGTATTTACAAAAAATGGGTTAGACGCCACGCCGGCTGAATACAATGAATTTGATGATACTCAATTTTTCAATTTCAAAAGCGATTTAACCGTTGACATCTCCTATAAAGTTAAGAGCGGAACGTTTACTTACACTTTTAGTGAAGATGGCAAAACCCTCGTTACATCAAGCCCTAATGATACCTATACTGTAAAAACGCTTACGGATACAGAATTGATATTAGTTAAATACCATACTGGAGATCCAAAGATGACCGAGGAAATTACCTTTAGAAAGTAAGCCTCCGAAAAAAGAAAAGTGCGCAAAGAAGACTGTTTGCGCACTTTTTAATATAAAACTTATTTCTATCTATCTTTTACCGAAGGGCATTTTCGGCATACCCTTCATCATTTTTGCCATTTGAGCTGGGTTACTGAATTGTTTCATTACCTTACGCATATCTTCAAATTGCTTTATCAATTTATTTACTTCCTGAAGCTGGTTACCTGATCCCTTTGCAATGCGCGCTCTGCGGCTCTGATTTATTGAATCCGGATTTTCGCGCTCAAAAGGGGTCATTGAACGGATAATTGCTTCGATGGGTTTAAACGCATTATCGTCAATATCCATATCCTTAACCGCTTTTCCAACACCAGGAATCATACCGACAAGATCCTTCATGTTACCCATCTTCTTGATCTGCTGAATCTGCCCAAGAAAATCATTGAAGTCGAATTTGTTCTTACGAATCTTCTTCTGAAGCTCTGCGGCCTCTTTTTCGTCAAATTGTTGCTGTGCCCGTTCAACCAAAGACACCACATCACCCATCCCCAGAATACGAGAGGCCATTCTATCCGGATAAAAAACGTCCAGAGCATCCATTTTCTCGCCAGTACCAATAAACTTAATTGGCTTGTTTACCACCGATTTTATGGAAAGAGCTGCTCCACCACGTGTGTCTCCATCCAGTTTCGTTAAAACAACTCCAGAGAAATCTAAGCGGTCGTTAAAGACTTTTGCGGTATTTACAGCATCCTGACCCGTCATCGAATCGACCACAAAAAGGATTTCATGTGGCTTAGTGCTTGCCTTAACCGCGGCAATTTCATTCATCATTGCTTCGTCAATAGATAAACGACCGGCGGTATCGATAATGACTACGTTATTTCCATTGCGTTTGGCTTCGGCAATTCCTTCAAGGGCAATAGCCACGGGATCTTTAGATTCAAGATTGACGTAGACCGGCACACCGATTTGAGCGCCAAGAACTTGCAACTGATCGATCGCCGCAGGCCGATAAACATCGTCCGCAACCAAAAGTGGCTTTTTCCCTTTTTTGGTTTTTAAAAAATTGGCTAGCTTTCCACTAAATGTTGTTTTACCCGCCCCGTTTAACCCTGCTATTAAAATAATGGTAGGATTTGCAGAAGTTTCAAGCTCAGTTGCAGAACCACCCATTAATTCGGCTAGTTCATCATTCATGATCTTGGTAAGCAACTGACCTGGAGAAACTGCTGTTAATACATTTTCACCAAGAGCCTTTTGCCTCACTTCATCGGTGAAAGCTTTTGCAGTTTTATAGTTTACGTCGGCATCCAGAAGGGCTTTTCTAATTTCCTTCATGGTTTCCGCCACGTTAATTTCGGTTATAGTGCCCTGACCTTTTAGAACTTTAAATGCTCTGTCAAGTTTATCCTGTAAGTTTTCAAACATGATTGTATCTGCTTTAAACAGCCGGCAAATTTAACGATTTTTAACCTCCTAACTAATTTATTTTATAGCATATTGCACTAAAATTCAAGGGTATCAGCGCCTGGAGTTTACCTAACACCTATTCACCTTATGAACCTAAACCGAAAACTGATTTTGGCATTCTTCACGACTTTCCTCTGGGCGAGCAGTAATGCACAAACCATTGTTAAAAAATTAAGTGCCAAACGAACAGATAAACCGATAAAAATAGATGGAATCTTAGATGATGAGGCGTGGAAAATGGCCGAATCGGGTTCTGACTTTATACAACTAAGGCCCATCCCCGGAGCGAAAGAAAAAACGGGACGGACGACTGTAGTGAAAATAATGTACGATGATGTAGCTATATATGTATATGCCCGTATGAATGAATTATCGTCTGACAGTATTGCGCGGCAAATAGTTCCGCGGGATCAGGTTGGCAATGCAGACTTTATAGGAGTAATCTTCGATACTTATCTTGATAAAATTAATGGCTCGGGCTTTTATGTAACTGCAGCCGGCTCTCAGTTTGATGCCAAATATTCTCAAACAGGGAATGAAGACAGTAATTGGAATGCAGTTTGGTTTAGTGAAGTTAAAATAGACAACGAAGGCTGGTCGGCAGAAATGAAAATTCCTTATTCGGCACTTCGTTTCTCTAGTAAAGACATGCAAACCTGGGGAATGAATTTCTGCAGAAGCCGTCGAAAGGTTAATGAACAATACTTTTGGAATAACGTCGATCCTAAGGTGAACGGCTTCATAAACCAGGCAGGGGAATTAACTAATATCGGGAATATAAAAGCCCCTGTGAGACTCTCTTTTTCGCCGTATATCTCGAATAATACAAGTTATTATCAATATAATCAGGCTGACCTCAAAAACCTTAATTCGAAAATTAATGGTGGTCTGGATGTTAAATATGGAATAAACGACGCATTCACCTTAGACATGACATTGGTGCCTGACTTTGGGCAGGTTCAATCGGATAACCGGATATTAAACCTTTCTCCATTTGATGTCCGCTTTAATGAAAGACGTCAATTTTTTACAGAAGGCACTGAAATGTTCAATAAAGGCGACCTGTTTTATTCCAGAAGAGTAGGTTTGGAGCCTTCATTTGACAACTCGGAAAATAGCTTAGGTTCAACAGAAAAAATCATCAATAGACCAAGTGGCAGTAAACTAATTAATGCGACAAAAATCTCAGGCCGGACACCCGGCGGTCTCGGAATTGGCATTTTTAATGCAGTTACTAATCGTATGTATACTTCAATATTGGATACTGTATCAGGAATTGAAAGAAAAGCAGAAAGCCAGCCATTAACCAATTACAATATTTTAGTACTCGATCAATCCTTGAAGAATAACTCTTCCCTAACTTTTCTAAATACGAACGTTTTAAGGGAAGGCACTGCGTATGATGCAAATGTATCTGCTGTTTTATTCCGCTTGAATAATAAAACTAACAAATACTTCGTCTCTGGAGAGGGGAAGGTGAGCTATTTAACACCTCAGGGTGTAAATACCGCCCAAACCGGACTAAGCTATAAACTTGGTTTTGGTAAGCAAAGCGGGAGTTTTTTCTGGAATGTCCAACAAGAACTTACCGATGAGAAATACAATTCCAACGATTTAAGCTTTTTCACAAATAATAATTATTTAGATCATAACCTGCGGTTTGGTTATAATAATTATAAACCTACTAAATGGTATAATCAATTTGAAAGCTGGATTCAAATTGCCTATTCGGAAAGATTTAAAAAAAGAGAGTACCAAAGTTTTGGAATATATCCGGGAGTTTGGATCCAGTTTAAAAATTTCTGGACGCTAAATATTAATTCGGACTGGAGATTTGAAGGAAATAACTTTTACGAATCGCGTAGTAACGGAAAAGTGTTCAGAGAACCGGCTAATCATGGAATCAATGCCAACTTTAATACCAATCAAAGTAAAAGATATACTATAGGGGCGTTTACCGGAATTCAAGAAAAATCTATGTTGAACGGTTGGGGCTGGGGCTGGGGAATCTGGCAAAATTATAGAGTAAATGACAAGTTCTCGTTAGGAACAGAGTTTAGTACAGAACCGCGATTTGACTATGTTGGCTGGACGGACAATTTTTTTGACGAGAGTACCCAAAGTAACCAGATTGTTTTCTCCCGCTATGATCGCCAAACTGTTGAAGCAATTTTTAGCACAAAATATACATTTTCACCAGTTATGGGCTTAACCCTACGCGCACGTCATTATTGGTCAGAAAGAGAAAACAGGCAATTTTATTCTTTGACAGCCGACGGGACTTTGACTGAATATCCGTCTTATACAAAAAACAAAGATCAGAACTACAATGTGTTTAATATCGACATGATTTATACATGGCAATTCGCACCGGGAAGCGAGCTGAGCGTTACGTATAAAAATGCGGGAGAAAACTCGGGAAGTATCCTTCAAAAAAATTACAGCCGCAATTTTGAAAGCACCATAAGGTCAAAACAAAATAATAGCCTTGCTCTTAAAATATTGTATTATATAGATTATTTGAATCTAAGACAGAAAGTTAAAGCAGCCGGCTGATTACCTTGGAATCTTAACCATAACACCTAAAGAAAGTGCCTGGCTTGCCTGAATTTTAGAACTCGCATCATCATCATAAACTGCAATACCTGCAACAGTTACATTCACAGCTCTGTTTACTCTTGCCTGAAGCGAAATATCAAGCCTTTGATCAATATATCCCAACTTTTCATAATTGGCGAACATTGAGTACCGGCTTTTTAAATTAATATTTTTGGCCACTTCTTTTTCAAAGTTGGTAACTAACTGAAAGGCTAGCTCGTTTCTAAATGTTTGTCCTGGCGTTACACCGAAGTTTTTCGGATTGGTAAGATATAAATCCTTATCCAGCACAAAAGTTTGCCTGGCCGTGCCCGTACCAATTCTAAGCCAAAAGCTCTTCGTAGTTTTATATTCAAAACCCAAGGATTCTGTTAAATAACCGGGAGACATGAATCTGGAAATTAAGGTTTGTATCTCATCTCCGTTTTTATCTTTTTTGAATGAATATCCTTTATCAAATTGCGATTCGAAATTTATAGAACCAAAGAAGGACCAGTGGTTTGAAAGCTTTAATGCAACTTTATTATCCCAATAAATCCGATCATTTGTTTTCCGTTGCAGCTGACCTTTGTTTTTAAGCTTCCCGTATTGCATAATAACTTCGGTAACATAGCTTTTATCGTCTTTGGTATAATCCGCCTTGAAATTAGATTGTGCACCAAACGCAATAGAGTTTACCCCGCCACCCCGCCAATTTTCACTAAAGGTTGCCTGATTCATATTTATACCAAAAGATGTCCAGTTTTTCCAATAGTTGATTTTTAGATCTAAGCCTGAGTCTGGAATATGTATAGGAAGTATCTGAAGTGCAGGCCGCCTTACGGGTAAGATATTTTTTCGGGGATATTGCTTTAAATTACCTAATTCGCTAGTATCGATATCTGCTTCCTGAGAGAATGCTATGGCAGAAGAAAATGCAAGAAAAAGAAAGACCAGAATACGCAGCATTACAACAAAGAAACTTAAAAATCTAATATCCCGGAAATAGAATGTATTTAAGAATGTAACATATTTATTATAGAAAACTCAACCATCCGCAAAACTTTCGTTTTTTTAAGTAGTTGATTTCAGATTCCATGGCGTAGGCTTCTTTTTCAAAAACTATATTTAAATACGCTTCATCATGGTTGAAGTACTTAATCAGGTTATAAAGATAATGGATCAGGTAAAGAATATAAAAACCTACCAGAAGCAATTCAAGCTGCTGTTTTAAATGAATCTTCTCGTGGTTTATAAAGTCCTTCTGGCTTATAAAACTCAATTTCTTTACCAAAATAAACGGAAAAAGTGCCATCCCTGCCATTGGCAAAAAGGGAATATAAATCACAGGAAATCTCATTGTCCATTCACCGGATTAAGAGGTGCCAGGCGGTTGGCATCAGGTTGTTTTTGGTATCGCTGATAAGATGCCTTTATAAATTCTATAAATTCATAATCATTCGCTCGTAGCACGAAGTTGTATGAAGGTCGATACTGCTCCATAAAATCCTGTAAGAACTTGCTCTTTAAGCCAGTTACGTCGCTTACTAATCTCGCCGAATAGCGATAATTAATTAGCTGATCATGATAATCTCTCTCTATGATTTTCTGCAGGTACCTGGCGTTCTTCCCCTCTTTACTCAAAATACTCCAAAGTGCGTCAATTCCTAAACCGGCGCCTCCTGTACCATTTGCACCACCTACCTGCAAAATGTCTTTTGTATTTCCCTTCCTGTAGGCATCCTTAAATTCTTTCTGTGTTTTGCTTAATTTCTCGGCGGGACTTAAAGTCGTGTCTCTGATAGTTACTTCATTCAGAAGTATACTATTCCTCTTTAAATAAAAAATCACAGTAGATTGTGATTGAATGCTTACCGTATCAACAATATAACCTTGAACAGCAGCAACTAAAATATCGCCTTTGGAGGCAATTGTTGTAAACTCACCTTTGGTATTATTATAAAATCCCTTATCAGTATTGGTATTATAGATGTAAACCCTCGAAATGCGTTGTTTGGTATCTACATCAAATACAATTCCCTGAATCTGTCGATTCTGTGAATATAGCTTCGAGACACTAAATAAAAATAAACTGCAAAGTAATACGATACGTTTCAAGTCTTAAAGCTAATTTTTTCTTTGCAGGAAATCCTACAATTTAACACTCATTAACTTATTTTGAAACAAGTAAAAGCTGTCCTAGTTTTAATTCCGCAGTTTGCAGTGAGTTTAAAATTTTTATATCATCAACAGATATTCCAAAACGCTGACTGATAGAATAAAGAGAATCTCCTGATTTTACTTCATAGATTTTCATAGCAAGCGACACCTTTTCAGCCTGAATAACTTGTTTCCTAGGCTCTTCTTTCGCTATTTCTGCAATCACTTTCTCCTCACGTTTAATTTGTGCAATCGCACTACTTTCTTCCCTGTCGTACTGATCTAATTGATAACGCTCAATTAAATCAATCAAAAGGTCGGCATACTTAGGATTGGTCGCATATCCAGCTTTTTTTAAACCTTTTGCCCAACCTTTATAATCGTTCCTATCGAGCTGAAATAGGGAAGAATATCGTGCGCGTTTTAAAAATTCAGAATGATCGCGGTAAGACTGTTCGGCGTTTTCATACACTCTGAAACATTCGCCCGCGGAATCGTCGTCTTGTAAAATGGTTGGCCCCGTCCAATCGACATTACATTTTATGCCAAAATGATTATTAGCTTGTGTAGCCAGAGTACTGTTGCCGCTAGCCGATTCAAGTAATCCCTGCGCTAAGGTTATGCTTGCCGGAATTCCACTTTTAAACATTTCATCTATCGCAATTGCTTTAAACTGTTCTATATACTCTAACGAAGTTTGACTTTTGGAAAGGGTGTTTGTTTTGAAAACTTTAACCGGAACGCTAACTGGTTTTTTGGTGTCTTTTTTAGCTATGACAGGCTTTGTTGTTGTGCACGCGATCGAGAATGCCGTGCAAAAGGTTAAAATAAATACTTTCATTAGGTTTTTAGAAATACAAAGTTTGTCCAATCGTTAATATGTTTGATTTTAATTCGTTCTTTTCTTTAATCGCTTCCACTGTAGTTTGGAAACGCTTTGCTATAAGTTGCAGAGTATCACCCTTTTTTACGGAATAAACCAAAGGTTGGTTGCTTCTACTTTCATTCGCCAAAATGGTTTTCTTCTGGGTTAACACCATCGGCGTAAGCGGACCATCATATTCGTATAATTTATACGCTTTTATAATCGCCATAACCTGACTCGCCCATGTTCCGCTGGCAGCATAACCTCCTCGCTGTATTCCGTATACCCAACTTTTATAATCGCTGATTGGATATTTAGTAAAAAGACTTGAAAACCGTTTTTTTAACAAATTTGCGAAATCCGTATATGACTCATCAACGTTTTCGTATCCTTTATAAGACGACTTAATGGGCTTCGGACCAGAGCCCCCCTTCATTCCAAAATGATTGTTCAGATATTTCGCTATTCTGCTGTTTCCGCTGGCCGATTCATGAATTGCAACTCCCAAAACGATGCTGGCAGGTACGCCATATTCATTCATTGTTCGTATTGCCGCCTCTTTGTATAGCTCGACATATCTTTTTGCTGCCGGCTGAGCCGATACTGCTATGTTAATACATAATACCGACAAGAAAATGATTAGAGTTTTTTTAATCATAGCTTTTGCAGTTTACGGATTATGAATAGACCATCTCGCACAGGCAATATAAACTTCTCAGTACGCTGGTCGTTACTTACTTTTTCATTAAAATGACGAATATTTTCAGTGTCTTTATCTGTTGCCCCCAAGGTAACTTTACCACTCCACAACACATTATCAACCACTATGAGGCCCCCTTTTCTTACCTTCTCAAATACTAAATCATAGTAAGTGCCATTGTTTTTTTTATCCGCGTCAATAAATACAATATCAAAAACTTCGTCCAATTGCGGGATGATATTCACCGCATTGCCGATATGATATTTAATTTTAGTACTGAAACGTGAGGAATCAAAGAATTGTTGTACACGTTCTTCTAACTCGGCATTTACGTCGATCGTATGTATCAAGCCGTTATCAGCTAAACCCTCCGCTAAACACAAAGTAGCATAACCGGTATAGGTTCCAATTTCGAGAATCCGGGAAGGTGAAGTGATTTTGCTTAGAAAACTTAGGACACGACCCTGGTAATGCCCTGAAAGCATTCGAGGCATAGGTACCTTTAAATGCGTTTCACGATTTATGTATCTGAGCAATTCCGGTTCCGGATCACAATGTTGCTCAAGATAGGTCTGCAGTCCCTCAGCAAGCAGTTCCATGGGGGGCAAATATAGGGCTTTTGATTTTTACTCAAGCAAAAAATTTCATAAAACCATGATTGTCAGCTAAATGATGGCTACTGATTAACTCTAAAGCGAGTTAAAGCCACGATTACTTTTTATTTCAAGATAGGACTGAAGTATAATGGTGGCAGAGATTGTATCGATTCTTTCCTTATTTTGCCTGTCAGTTTTTTTAAATCCGCTTTGAGCGATAGTAGCGGATGCCATTTTTGAAGTAAACCGCTCATCGACAGATTCTATTTTTATTTCAGGGAAATTCTTCTTTAACATTGTAATGAAGCCTTTCACATGTTGCGCAGATTGCGAAGGTGTACCATCCATTTGTTTTGGCTCGCCAACTACGAAACATTCTACCTGTTCAGTCAGCAAATATTTTTTAATAAACTCTACTGCGTCTTTTGGGTGAATGGTGGTGAGCCCGGTGGCTATAATTTGCAGAGGATCGGTTACAGCGACGCCGATTCGTTTATTTCCGTAATCAAAAGCCATTATTCGAGCCATGTTTAGATTTGAGATTGAGACATCAGATATGAGAATCGACTAAATGACGAAATCCATTCTCTCAAATCTACTACCTCCTGCCTGTATCGTCAAATCTTTTTAATCAGTTAATTCTCAGCTCTCACATACAAGGTCATAAATAAAGCAGCAAATTCTCACATCTCACATCTTGATTCTCACATCTAATTACTATTTTGCAACTTATGCAGTTTTCGGAAATTGTAGGCCAGCGAGATGTAAAGCAACATCTTATCCAATCCGTTATTGAAAACAGAGTGAGCCATGCGCAGCTCTTTTTATCGCCCGAAGGTTCGGGAGGATTGCCCCTGGCATTAGCTTACGCTCAATTTATTTCCTGTGAAAACCGTTTGCCAAATGATAGTTGCGGAGAATGTTCATCATGCAGAAAGTATAATAAGCTTATCCATCCGGATCTTCATTTCTCATATCCATTCTTTGCAAAGCATAAAGAAGATACGTCGCTGACCTTTATTGAGGAGTGGCGGGATGCATTTCTTTCCAATCCATATTTAAGTCTTGACGAATGGCGCAATCAGCTGGATGCTGAAAATAAGCAAGCCAACATTAATATTGCAGAATGCCATCAGATCATCAAAAAGCTTAGTATGAAGCAATTTGAGGCTGAATATAAAGTTCTGATTATGTGGTTGCCGGAATATCTTGATAAGGCCGGCAATTCTTTGCTAAAACTCATTGAAGAACCGCCGCATAAAACATTATTTTTATTGGTGGCGCAAAATCAGGATCAGATACTGAACACGATTTTATCGAGAACTCAACTAATAAAAATTCATCGATTATCTGATAAAGAAATAACAGAATTCCTGGTCGATAAGAAAGGTCTTGCAGAAGAGCAGGCTATAAGAATAGCTTATTTAAGTGAAGGAAACATTCAAACCGCGTTAAATTTAAGTAAGGAGGAAGGAAACAATAATTTCGGTGTTTTTTCCGACTGGCTACGGATTTGTTTTGCAAATCGCGGAATGCAGGCCATTGATTTTGCCGAAAACGCCGCACGATTTGGCCGGGAAAATCAGAAAAACTTATTAAAATATGGCATGAAGCTTTTGCGCGAAGTAATGATGGTTTTATCAGGGGCCAGCAATCTTGTACATCTACCAGGCAATGAAAAGGAATTTGTTATTAACTTTAGCAAAACCTTAAACCTGGCTAAAGCAGAAGCAATAATAAACGAGCTTGAAAAAGCGCACTATCATATAGAAAGGAATGCAAATCCTAAAATTTTATTTTTAGATGTATCTTTGCAATTTATTAAGATTTTAAAGTTTAATACGCTCCCCAAGGGGACTCAACATATATATAACTAAATGGGATGTGGTTCTTGTTCAACAGGCGGCGGATGTACGCCTGCCGGCTGCAAAAGTAATGGTACTTGCCTTACTAACGGTTGCAGCAAATTAGATGTTTACGACTGGCTGTCGAATATGGACATGCCGGCAAATTATAAAGCTTTCAACATTGTAGAAATAAAATTTAAAGGTTCGCGTAAAGATTTTTATATCAATCATGAGAACCTGTATGTTGAGAACGGCGAGCTGGTGGTTACCGAAACGGCAACCGGCGGCTATGATGTCGGTCATATTTCTTTAACGGGTGAACTGGTGCGTATGCAAATTAAAAAGAAGCATATGCGACTGGAAGATATCACCAAAAAGATTATTCGCCGGGCAACCCCTGCCGATGTTGATAAGTGGAAAGCAGCTAAAGATTTAGAGTGGGAAACTATGCATAAAGCCAGAACTTTGGCAATTGCATTAGGTTTATCCATGAAACTGAGTGATGTAGATTATCAGGGTGATAAAACAAAGGCTACATTTTACTACACGGCCGAGGGTCGCGTAGATTTTCGCGAACTGATTAAAAAGATGGCGGAAACTTTCCGTATCAGGATCGAAATGCGCCAGATCGGAATGCGACAGGAAGCGAGTAGATTGGGAGGACTAGGCTCCTGCGGTCGCGAATTATGCTGCTCTACCTGGCTTACGGATTTCAAAACTGTGTCAACCTCGGCTGCACGTTATCAAAACTTATCGCTGAATACACTAAAATTAGCGGGCCAGTGTGGTAAACTGAAATGTTGTTTAAACTATGAGCTGGACACTTACATGGATGCTCTTAAAGACATTCCGGATGAAGTAGAACGACTAGAAACATTAAAGGGAACGGCAAGGCTTCAGAAAACCGATATTTTCAAGCGACTGATGTGGTTCAGCTATCCTAAAGAAGAAAACTGGATTCCTGTTGAAATAAACCGGGTAAAAGAAATTCAAAAATTAAACAGAGAAGGGATTAAACCTCAAGATTTAAGAGATGAGGCAGTTGACTTAAAAGCCGTTCCGGTGGTTAAAGCTCTGGATTACGAAAACGTGGTTGGACAAGATAGTATTACCCGTTTAGACGAGAGACGAACCAGTAACAAAAAGAAAAAGAAACGTACTAACAATAACAGGCCTCAGCCGTCAAATGCTTCGGCCACTATAAAAACTCCTGAAGTAACAATTAAAGAAACAACGGTAAAACCCGAAGGCCAAAATACCCCTAAGCAGCCCAATCAGCAAAATAAAAACCGAAATCGTAACAGGAGGTCTAATAACAATAAGCCTAAGCCCAATGAATAATTTATTCAGGATCTTACTTTTATCTTCAGTACTGTTTTTTGGATGCAATGACAATGCAGTTATAGATGTTAACAAAGAGATTGGCAGTCGTAACTGGAGTTATATTAAAAAGATAACGATTCCAGTTAAAATTGAAGATGTAAATACACCCTATAATCTCTACATGAATTTGCGGCATACCGCAGATTATAAATATTCTAACATCTTTGTTCTGATTCGCCAGATAAATCCAGGGGGAGCACGTACAACTGAACGAAAAGAGTTTCAATTGGCCTATCCTGATGGCGAATGGCTAGGGAGCGGTTCAGGAAACCTCTATACCTATCAACTCTTGTTCAGAGAAAAATATAAATTTCCTTTTCCGGGCACCTATATTTTTGAATTTGAACAGAATATGAGAGACAATCCCCTAAGAGAGATCAGAGATGTGGGCATGCGGGTAGAGCCTGCTGATTAGGGTATTTAGTTTTTCCAGCGAAAAGATTTAATCATTACATCAATATCCTTTCCGATAAATTCTAAAACCGGCTGAATTGAATCCTGCCGGGGCTCTTCGTTAAAATAAAGCGCCCCGCGAAGATAATTTTTCGAGCTATCTGTAAGAAAAAATTGGATTGCAGAAGCGGTATTCCCCTTAATTGAATAGTAAGTTCCATAAACCTTATTAGCGGGATAGGAAATCTGCCCTTCGTCTATGGCCGTGGCTTTAACCGTATGCTTAAAAGCAAACGTGCGCGAATCTTCTACTAACTCATTGAAACTTTTACGAGAGGTAACAGAGTGGTAACTTAAATGAAGTTTTCCATTAAACTGCGGATATGAAATATTCAGCCAGCAGGGCTCAGCATTGTTTGAACTGTCTGGAGATACAGAAGCATAAACAGGATACTCAAAGGTATAATTACAATCAGACTGATAGATTTGGTATTCTTTTGCAGGGAAGTCAATTCTAAAATATCCTCTCGGTTTTGGGGTGTAATCGCCGCCGGAAAAACATCCCGAAAGGAGAAACGCCAAAATTGATATGTAAACAGCAAATCTCATCTAGCTGTTCCAGATCTCCCAGGCTTTCTCTGCTTGAAGGTATAGCATTTCTTCCCCATTCTTCACCGTAGCGCCTTTCTCTTTTCCACGTTTCATAAATTCTGTTTCTGCGGGATTATAGACCAGATCATACAGCAAATGCTTATCAGTTATATACTCATAGGGAATATCCGGACAGGTTTCAATATCAGGCATGGTACCCAAAGGGGTAGTATTTATGATAAGTAAATGCTCTTTCATCATACTCTGATTGATGTCGGCATACTTTATTTGTTTTCTGACTGATCTGCGTGAAACTATCTTGTAATCGATATCCAGCTTATCTAATACAAACGCAACGGCTCTGGAAGCGCCTCCGGTGCCTAAAATCAAGGCTTTGTTGTGATATTTTTTAAGCAGAGGTTTTAAAGAGGCTTCAAATGCATAGGCATCAGTATTATATCCTTCAAGTCGCATTTTCTTCGTAGAAAATTCGCCAGTGAAAAAAGACTCTATTGGTTTCTGATTTATAATTTTGATACAATTTACAGCATCGATGGCTTTAGCTTCGGGCGTAACCTTATCAAGATAATACATGATCCCTATTTTATGCGGAATAGTTACATTAAGGCCGCATAGTTCGGGATTTGACGCTAACAAATCCTGTAAATCACTTATATTTTCCATCGGGAATAATTCGTAAGTGCAGTCTGTTAAACCTTCACGTTCAAATTTCTCGGTGAAATACTTTTTTGAAAACGAATGTCCCAAAGGAAATCCTATCAATCCGAACTTTCTCATTACCTGTTAATGATAAGATTATAGTGAACTAAGAAAATGATTAAACGTATCGCCTCGCAAACCCAAACGTATAGTTTCTAATGGTATTACTTCTGCGGGGGCGATGTTTCCTAAATTAACATTGGCACCGATTAATTTAATAAACCATACCTGCTGGTCCTTTTGAGGTGCTTCCCATATTATTTTCTCCTGCGGAATTTGCGTTAAAATTTCGTCTACCAATCCTTCGCGCACTTCACCGGAGTCGCGGTAAATACCAACATTCCCTCCTTCTCTTGATTCGGCGATAAGTTTCCAGGAGCCAGCCTCAAGTTCTGCATTCATTAATTTTATCCATTTATAAGGCGCAAAAATCTTTTGCGCATCTTTAGATCCAACTTCAGAGATAACCGTAACCTGCTCGCTTAACTTGCTGATGTATTCGCATTTCAAATCATGTGGAATATCAATAGATCCGTCTGATACCTCTGCATATTTCATTCCAAATTTGTCAAGTGTGCGGCGATAATCATCGAATTGATTACGAATAATAAAAGCCTCAAATAATGTACCTCCAAAATAAACCGGCACATTTGCATCATTATATACTTTTAACTTTTCGGCCAGGTTTGGTGTAACAAATGAAGTCGACCAACCTAACTTCACAATGTCGGAATGCGGACCTCCAACTTCTAAAAAATTCTCAACTTCTCGAATGCTCAATCCTTTGTCCATTACCATAGTAATGCCATTAGCACGAGGTTTTTGGGTACGTTCAGGAATATCGTTTAAATCGTAATTCATATTTATCGCAAAAAAAATCCAATACCGGATTTGCGCCCAAAGGTATTGGATTTCTTTTATACTTTAAAGGATGTTATTAGAGCAGGTACTTATTAATCACATCCACAATTATTTTGTTGTTCTGCAATTGAGGTAGATACTCGAACAAAATTTCGTGCTTGGCGGGGTCAATCTTCAGTGCTAATTCCAGGAAATTTAATGCTTCGTTCGTTTGACCGTCTGCAAACAGGTAAGCCACCATCCTGTAATATAGCTCCGCAGCTTCCGGATTATTTTTTATAGCATCCGAAATCGTTTCAATGGCACCGCCAAGCTTATGCTGTTCGTATAAAATAGACGAAAAATCCAGCCATGCCTCTATATCCAAGGGGTTAAATTCGATCACTTTCTCGTATGCCTTCTCTGATTCTTCAAGCTTCCCAAGTTTATACTGTGCATCGGCAATGGCAAACCAATAATCAGGGTTTTTATCGTCGATTGCCAGCGCTTTCTTATAAAAATGAAGGGCTTCAAAATTCCGCTCTTCGAAATCAAGAGTTACCCCAATTCCAAACCATGCATCTGCAAGTTTTGCGTCCAGTTTAACTGCCTTTTTATAATAAGAACGGGCTTCTTCCATCTGCTCAAGCTTCTCATAACATTCGCCGATGGCGCAATAGGTATCTGCATTTGGCGGTTCATATTCAAAGGTTTGCTTGTATACTTCAATGGCTTCGACAAATTTATCCAGGTGCACAAGGCAATTTCCCTTATTGAAATATGCTGATGAAAAGTTTTCTTTGATCAGAATAGCATAATCATATGCATCAATACCCTTCTCATACAGGCCCATTTTATGATAGGCATTGCCTAAATTGTACCAGGCCGCATAAGAATAAGGCTCTGTATCTATGTATTGATTATAGAACTGAATGCTTTCTTCCTGCTTATCCAAAACATCATAGCAGAATGCCAGTTCATATAGAGCATCCTGATTCTCCATATTTTGCTCCAGGCATTTCTTTAGATAAGAAATAGCGTTTTCATACTCTCCTATGTTTTGATGCACAAGTGCAATCTGCAACAAAATATCATCTGTGCTTTCTGCAAGGCCCAAAGCTTTTTGATAATTATCCAAAGCTTCTTCATGACGTTCCAGAGCTTCATATATATTTCCACGGATAATATAAATATCAGCTTCAGACGGCTCAAGAGTTTCGGCCTTTCGTAATGCCTCAAAAGCTCTGTCTAACTGATTGGTTACAACAAAAAGTTGAGCCTGTTTAATAAAGAACACTGCGGCAAAGGGATGTTGATTTACGGCATATTCTACAACCTGAAGCGCTTTTATAGGATCATTCTTCTCAATGTAATAGTCAATAATATTCTCAAAAGCCTGCGCATCAAAAAAATACTGATCCTGATTACGGATCATTTCCTCATATCTTTCTACTGAAAATTTTGGATCTTCAGAGAACTCAAATTCAAAATCGTCTTCCATTCACAAAAAATTTAAGAACACTCACTGGTACCATCTATAAATAAACCTAAAAACATACTGACAGTTTTTTAACCACTATTAAATTACCTTTTAACAAGATTGTCGAATTAATTATTTTTCAACATATCCACGGTTAAATGATAATTTATGGAAAACTAAACAGGTAACAGTATTTTTTAAGTGAATAAATTTTCTGATCTCCAGAGCGTGTTGCGATTAATTTAAATATACAAAAAATCAGCCAATAATCATTCTAAAGAATTGCTTAAGTATCTTTGCAAAAGTTATGACACCATCAGAAATTAACATTAAATGGAAAGAGCTGCAAGAACGCCTAGCTAGAGACTTCGATTCTGACAAGCCGGATATCAAAGTGGTATTATTTTTAATTGGTGTTCAGGAGCTTGGAAAGGGCCCAAGAAAATTTTCAAAGCGTCAGAAAGAAGAGCTGATGCATATAGCAAATTGCCGTTTATTTAGCGAATTGGGCTTTTATGAGCTCGAAGGCCTGGATCAGGATGGCTGGCCACACTGGAGATTAGTTAAGCCAATTCCAAGTTACACGCTGTTGGAACAAGAAATGCTATTGAAATCGCTGATAATTACCTATTTCGAAGAAAATACCTGATTCTTGAAATTTACGTTTAGATAGAATTAAATCAGATAATGAAATACCACAAAAAAATCCTTCTTCTAGCTTTTATCTTGTCTGCCAGTTTAACATATGCTGCCAAATCAAAGATGTACTATGTCAGGATTAAATCGGCCTATGGCGAGTCGATCGTGCGACTATATAATGAGACTCCGAAACACAGGGATAATTTTGTGAAACTTACTAAAAGCGGCTTTTATAATGGGACACTGTTTCACCGTGTAATTAAAGATTTTATGATTCAGGGAGGCGATCCTGACTCAAAAAAAGCAAAGCCGGGACAAATGCTCGGAAACGGAAGCTTAGGATATACTATTCCGGCAGAATTTAATGACCAGCTGTTTCACAAGAAAGGCGCTCTCGCTGCAGCCAGGGATGAAAATCCCCAAAAAGCAAGTAGCTCTACACAGTTTTACCTGGTTCAGGGGAGAACGTTTACCGATGCCGAATTAAACCGAATAGAACAGATGAAAATCTCGGGCAAGAAAATCCCGCAAGCTCAGCGCACTGTTTATAAAACGATAGGGGGGACTCCTCACCTCGATCAAAACTATACTGTTTTCGGAGAAGTGGTAAAGGGAATAGAACAGGTTGATAAAATTGCCGGATTAAAAACGAATGAAGTTAGCCGCCCTTTAGAGGATGTAGCAATAAAAATCAGTCTGCTAAAAAAAAGAGAAATAAAAAAACTTGAAAAAGAGCTACTCGCTGCTTCATTCAGAAGCAAGCTTATAATGGATTCAAAATAAGAAAACGTCATGAGTTCCAGTAAAAAAACTCGTGATAGCTTCATAGCCGATAAAAAAACATTTATATTCAAATGAAAATTGTATCGTATAATGTAAACGGAATTCGATCAGCATTTAGCAAAAACTGGCTTACCTGGTTACAAGCTGTCAATGCAGATGTTGTATGTCTGCAGGAAATAAAAGCCAATCCCGAACAGTTAGCCGAAATTCTGGTACTGATTGAGCAGATGGGGTACGAACACTACTGGTATCCGGCACAAAAAAAAGGCTACAGCGGAACGGCGATCCTAAGTAGAAAAACCCCTCTTAAAGTTGAGTATGGTTGTGGTCATTGCGATTATGATTTCGAAGGACGAATAATAAGAGCAGATTTTGAAGAACTTTCTGTTATGAGTACTTATTTTCCTTCTGGATCCAGCGGTGATATCAGGCAAGGATTTAAATACCAGTTCCTCGACGACTTTCAGGATTATATCGACAAACTGAAGATTGAACATCCAAAAATGGTGATCTCGGGCGATTATAACATTTGTCATAAAGCGATTGATATTCACAATCCGAAATCCAATGCTAATTCCTCGGGGTTTTTACCCGCTGAGCGTGAATGGATGGAGAATTTCGTAAACAGTGGTTTTATAGACTCTTTCAGGTATTTTAATGAAGATCCGCATCATTATACGTGGTGGAGTTACAGAGCGGGTGCAAGAAAGAAGAACTTAGGCTGGCGTATTGACTACAATATGGTGACTAAAGAACTTGAACAAAACTTAAAACGCTCGGCTATTTTGTGTGACGCAATTCATTCAGACCACTGTCCGGTATTGTTGGAGCTCGACCTATAAAAAAATCATCGCATGAACGCAGACAGGGTCTTGAACCGCGCTTCGTAAACATGCTATTCAAAACAAGCCCATCTGCTTTCCTCCAGCAGGCATAAAATGACTAAAATCTAAATCCGGCATAGATCTGCCGGATAAAAACCTGTTTACCGAAATCTTAAAAAGTTGGTGAATGCTTTCAGCAATTTTTCCATCTCCCCGCATTCTCCTTCCCCAATTACTATCGTTTAATTTCCCCCCATGGCATTCAGCAATAGCATGTAGAACTTTTTCTGCCCTGTCGGGATAAGCCTTATAAATCCAATCGGTGAAGATTTCAGCGATAGAACCATTCAGCCTTATTAAAGTAAATATCGCTGCAAGCGCTCCGGCATCCGCTGCAGCGCTAATTAAAGAAGGCATTTCATCACTGTTCAGGCCTGGAACAATCGGCGCTACCATTAACCTGACGGGAATATTTGCTGAGGAGAGTTTATTCATAACCATCAAGCGGCTTTTTGCAGTCACGGTTCGTGGTTCCATTTTCTGCCTCAGGCTTTCATTTAATGAATTTATTGTGATAGTAACATGCGCCAGATTCAGTTTTGACAATTCCTGCAATAGGTCCATATCTCTGACAATCAGATTGTTTTTACTAATGATGCTGACGGGATGTTTATATTTCAGGAAAACCTCGAGAAGAGACCGGGTTATTTTGAGCTTACGTTCAATGGGCTGATAACAATCGGTATTGCCGGATAGCATGATTGTTTGCGGCTGATAATTCTTCTTATTAAAAAACTTTTCTAGTAATTCGGCCGCGTTCCGCTTAACTATTATCTTGCGCTCAAAGTCCAAGCCAGCGCTAAATCCCCAGTATTCGTGGGCATTTCGGGCATAACAATACAAACATCCATGTTCACATCCCTGATAAGGATTTATGGATTGCATAAAAGACAGGTCGGGGCTATCCGAAATGCTTACAATTGTTTTAGGAAACTCTTCAAGAATCTGAGTGTTTACATTTTCATGCATCTCTTCATCCAGGGCCTCAATATGTTCAGCTACATATTTATTTTTTTGAAATTTATTATGGGTGTTTACCTGAGCACCCCGCCCCTTAAAATACTCACTATTCTGTTCAAACGGCATGAACAAAAATACTAAATTATTTAGCATTTAAAAGTGGTGGGCTAATATTTTCTGTCAAAGAAGGCCTTGTGGAGGATGTAGTAACCAGTTAAAGTTTTAATTTAATCAAAATACTTACTATCCTATACCTAATACCACTTAAGTAGTCTTACATCAATCATTTTGTTAGCTGAAATTACCATCCTTTTAAATTCTTGGACATCACTTAAGCCATCTTTTCCTCGATAGTGATAAGGATAAACTATTTTAGGTTTAAAAGCCAGAACGGCACCTGCCGCCTGCTTAATGTCCATGGTGTAAGGGAGGTTCATACAGACAAAGGCGACATCAATATTTTTAAGGTTACGCATCTCGGGAATATCCTCAGTATCGCCGGATATATATATTCTCTTATTACCTGCCTCGATAAGATATCCGTTACCGCGCCCTTTTGTGTGCATAGACGAGGGGCTTTCGGGTAGATTGTACATAGGTATGGCTGTTATTATCAGCTTAGAGACGTTAGTCTTTTCAAAATTTCTAAGAACCATTAGATTTTTCCTGATCGAAGCCGGTAACAGTTCGGCGACAGCCTTGGGCACAATTAACTTGGTGCTTGAACTGCATACAGATTTTAAAGTTGCAGAATCTAAGTGATCGCCATGTATATCTGTTATAAGAATTATATCGGGTTTTTTAAAATTTTTAAAGGCCCGCGCACCACCTGTTGGGTCGACGTAAATAGTGAGATTATTCCAGCTTGCAACAAACGTGGCATGTTTCACTGGATATATCAATAAAGGGCCCTTACTGGTTTGAACTTTGTCACTGGTTTGGGTCTGCGCAATTAATCCCGAACCAGCAAAGCAAGTAAGGAATAACACAACTAGCTTAATTTTCATTCTAAAGGTTTTCTTAATAACAAAAATATAAGGAAAAGTTTATCAGAAAAAAGGTACAACTTTTGCAGAAATACACAGTATAAAAGCTTTTTTCTGGTTTTTTAAAAAATATTTAACGACATTTACCTATAGTTAAAATAGGTGCCATTAAATTATTGATGAAGAGACTCTTACTAATATTTTTTCTCTTCTTACTATTTTCAGATGCTTTGCCCGCAATTGCGGGGAATATTTCCACGGCGCCTTTAAACGAAACCTCTCAAAATATTCCTTCTTTTCAGGAAATACAAGATAAAGCCGGTAAAACCTTTATTTTCTGGGAACAAACATCCACAATAGCGCAAATAAATTCTCATTTTTTCATACAACGAATAAATCATAATGGGGCATCTATTTGGGGAAAAGATGTGGAATTATCTTGCGATAGCGATCGAATTCAAAACTCTCACAAGCTAATTGCAGATGACCAGGGAAGTGTAATTATTACATGGGAAGAGCGCACAATTCGAAGTGAAGAAACCAATCTTTTTATTCAAAAAATCGATTCATCGGGGAATAAATTATGGGGGACGCAAGGGATATTAATCTCGGATGTGCCCGGATCTCAAATCAGTCCTTTTATTAGCCCGGATGGAAAAGGTGGTGCATTTATAGTCTGGAGTGATTCAAGAAACGACCTCACTGGCGCAAACTGGGACATCTATGCGCAGCGCATCAACGCAGAGGGAAAAGCTCTTTGGCAAGAAGGGGGCTTAGCAATAAGCACAGATCTTAGAGACGAATATATCGGCAAAATACTGCCTGCAAATGATGGAGGAATGACGATTATTTGGGACATGGTGATTCCCGACATTTCGGGAGCCGCAGAAGGATATGAGTTCTATTTCAGAAAAGTGAACCAGACTGGCGAAGTTGTACATACCTTTAACAGAGAAAATTTTCTGTCGCTCCCGGTAAGCAATACAAATTACGCTTTGGGTGGGGACATTCTAAGCGATGGAAACAATGGCTTTTTTTTAAGTCTTGCATTGAATGATCAACAACAAGTGTCTACCAGCCTATATTTACAGCACGTCTTAAGCACAGGCGATTTAGTTTATGCCGGGGCCTTTGGCGAATTAGTTGATAATGACGTTCAAAATGCAAAGGAAATTAATTTCCAGACAGACACCATAGGCAATCTCAAGGTCACCTGGCTTAAAAAGGCTGACAACTCATCTATAATTTATACCCGGCAATTTGACAGTCATGGAAATCTAGATTTCATAGATTCTGAGCCAATTCAAACGGAATTAGTGACCGAATCTCAAAATCATAAATCGATCGATACATTACCGGTAGGCAGCGTGGAAGTTTTCTTCACCAAAGCTGATTCAAACCTAAATATCCATTCACAAAACAAAGTGAACAAGAGTACGCTCGCGAAGCAAATAAGAAAACTCCCTTCTATCACGCGAATGGATCTGAACAAAACGATCGCAGAACCCGAGAAACATGGGAATCAATCGTCAACTTCAGACCCGCGGCTAGCACAAACCCTTAAATTAACAAATAAAAAGGAAGGTCTGCTACAAGCTGATATGTCAAAGGTTAAATCAGCAGGGACAAATCCTATTTCGATTGATCATGGGAAAGAATTATACGCTTCTAGTATTCAACATAAAGCTGCAAAAGCATTAGCTTATGCGCATAAAATGAGCTATTCTAAACCCGTTTCGACGGAAGGTTTAGTTAGAACCGCAGATATAGCGTATCGGCCTATGACTCTCAGTTGCTTAGACACAGATGATCCGCTTCCTGATCCGCCGCTTCAATTGATCGCTGTCAATTAATTTCAGACTCCAGATACACTCCTAACTCTCTTTTGGCTTTTACCAATGCAGAGCCTATTACCTGATGCATATCGTAATACCGATACTCGGCCAAACGTCCCCCGAAGATTACATTAGTTTCAGCCTTAGCTAAATCCTGATACTTTTTTACAATTGCGGAATTATTTTCATCATTCACAGGATAATAGGGTTCCAAACCCTTCGAACCCTGTAAAGGATATTCTTTAGTTATCACTGTTTTAGGCTGGGTTCCGAATTCAAAATGTTTATGTTCGTACACCCGATTGTACGGTGTTTCGGCATCAGTATAATTAAAAACCGCGTTTCCCTGGTAGTTTTCCTGATCCAAAGTTTCCACTTCAAACCTAAGACTCCGATATTCCAGCTCGCCGAATTGATAGCCAAAGTATTCGTCAATTTTGCCTGTAAAAACTATTTTATCGGCCAGAGCACCTAAAGCTTCGCGATCTGCAAAGAAATCGGTATTCAATCGCACTTCCACTCCTTTTAATAAGCCCTCTACGATTTTGTTGTAGCCACCAACGGGGATTCCCTGATACTTGTCGTTAAAATAATTATTATCATAAGTAAAACGAACCGGAAGGCGTTTTATAATAAAGGCAGGTAATTCAGTAGCTTTCCTTCCCCACTGTTTCTCTGTATAGTGCTTAATCAGCTTTTCATAAATATCCGGGCCAACGAGTTTCAGAGCCTGCTCTTCCATATTTTTAGGTTCGGCAATGCCTAAATATTCAATTTGCTCCGCGATTTTCTGCTTAGCCTCCTCAGGAGTTTTTGTTCCCCATAGACGATAAAAAGTATTCATATTAAAAGGAAGATTATATAACTCTCCTTTGTAATTAGCGACCGGCGAATTGGTATAGCGGTTAAATTCGGTGAATTGGTTTACGTAATCCCAGATCTCTTTATCATTCGTGTGAAAAATGTGGGCACCATACCAATGCACGTTTATCCCCTCCATTTCTTTACAGTAAACGTTGCCGCCGGCATGTTCACGTTTATCAATAACAAGGCATTTCTTTCCGGCTTTGGTTGCCTCATGCGCAAAAACGGCTCCGAATAGTCCGGAGCCTACAATTAGGTAGTCGTATGTTGTGTCAATCATGCAATTAGTTGTAATTAAGAGAACAGGATTAAAACCTACATTTGATAAATTAGTTTTCAGCAAACAGTAATTATAACATCGAGGAAACGAATTCTCTTACAGTTTTTTTAAAAACGCGGCGAAGATGTTTAAAACTCAGTACCGAATAATGATAAAGGTGAGACTTAAATAATAATAAAAAAGAATTTCTTCCTCCCTTTAATACTAATACCTGAACCCATTTATTAAAGAGAAGCTTCCGAAGTGCATGATGGTTATATCTCTCAAGAACCTTCGCATTATTAAAGAAACCTTCCAAAAAGCTTTTGTACTCAAATAATTCGAAATCATCCATCTTGCCAGTAAGAAAACTGTGATGCAGGTCAACTATCCTTTCATTTGAATGAATTTTAAATCTCGAATGGAAATCGCGTAATATGTTTTTTTCTACTTTCTGTAATCTCCCGATATTTGACAAAGAAATATTATTTTCATGTATGCGATATTTAACTAAGATATCGTCCATCATTTCAATCGGATAGCTTTGCGATATTCGCATTGCTAAGTCATAATCTTCTGCAGGATCATTTGCATTATAAGACCCCACAACTTTTATAATATCTGTTTTTATCATTACTGCAGAATTAATCAGAAAATTACCGAATATCAATCCCACATTTCTGTCTCCATTAATAACTGGCGACTCGGAAATGGTTCTTCCTTGACTATCGATATTAAGAGCCCTTCCACTGCATAAAGCTAGGTCCGGATTTTTAATAAAAAAACTGTTTTGAATTTCCAACCTATTTGAAACGGCAATATCATCACAATCCAAAATGGCAAAATATTCCCCTAGAGCTTCTTGAACTCCTCTATTCCTTGTAAATATCAAGCCTCTATTTTCCTCATTATTCAACAACCGGATTCGCGGATCTTTGTATCGGCTGATTATTTCCCAGCTATTATCTGTTGAACCGTCGTTGATTATTAGAAACTCAAAATCTGAAAATGTTTGAGATAGGACGCTATTTATAGCTTGTTCTAAATAACGATTTCCATTATAGACCGCCATAAAAACTGTTATAACGGGCTTCTTTCTCATATGCTTATCCATCTTTTCAATATAAGCCCAGAATAATCAAGCTCTGGCAAATTCATCCATTGTTTAGGCGATATAACTTTTCTTTACACCAAGGAATATCATTAGAAAAAAATACAAATAAGGGGTCGTTAAATTTGATTACATCTAACTTTAACAAAATAAGACAAATCGCATATATTACCTAAAAGATTTTTTGTCCATAGTTATGTAAGGATAATAAATTTTCCACAAGTCAGATTCCGATTAAGAAGCGAACCACAAGACAATCATAAGCACAATCCTTACATATCACAGAGTTAATATATCGTATACAAAGGAAAAGTCTGCTAGAGAATATGTTTCTAGTATTACAATGTTATTTTTGCGGGTCCAAAATACTACAAAGAGTAGTTTCTAACTCAAAATTGTTTAAAATTAAGGAGCTTAACTTATGAAGAGAATATTATTTATCACTCCAACTTTCGCCAGAACTGGTTCTGAAATGGTTTTGTGGTACTTAATTACAAGCTTAAACCCAGAGAAATATAAAGTATTTCTTTTCTCGATTAAAAAGGGAGAACTCATAGAGTGTTTACCTGATAATATAGATAAGTCTGTTTCATATAAATATTCAAAAAATTGGTATAAAATAGTATTCCGTATACTACTTAAGCTCTGTGGGGTTAAAAATCTCATCGGATACCAGCTAAAGCAAATTCAAAAACAATTCAAGGCAGATCTATGGTTTGTTAATACTATTATGATTCCTAACGCACATTTAGCAGCCAGGGACCTTGATGTTAAAGTTGCCACCTATTTTCATGAGATGGATCATGCTTATGGATTTATTACCGGCAATGAACTTCAAAGAATAATAAACATTTCCTATTGTTGTATCGGATGTGCAGAGATCGTTGTAAAAAAAATAGCAGAATTAGGCCATAAGAATATTAAACTTCAAAATAGTTTTATAAACGAGAAAATTATAAATGTTGCCAGGCAAAATATAGTTTCAATTAAAACTGCTTTGGGCATTGCACCGACAGACTTCGTATGGGTTATCTCGGGGACGGCACAATACATGAAAGGGCTAGACCAAGTTTTACCTGTGATCCGATATTTTAAAGACAAACCTGTAAAAATCGTTTGGATTGGAAATCATTCGAATACCGGACTAGAACACTACGTAAGATCTACAGCTGAAAAGATGAGTGCAGGCAAGCTTATATTTACAGGGCCTCTATCAAATGACTACTATGACTATTTAGCTATGGGCGATGGATTATTAATACTATCTAAAGAGGAATGCTTTTCTCTTGTGATGCTCGAAGCTGCCTATTTAGAAATCCCAATAGTTGCCTTTAACTCCGGAATAGTTGAAAGCTTTGTTGAAGATGGAATGGGAAAAGTGGTAAATGCGATGGATACACTTCAACTATGCAAAGAGATGGAATGGGTGCAGGCTAACAAAAGTTTAATTGACAAAAAAAAGCTAAAAAGTAAAGCCATAGAATTTACAGTCAACAGACAAATTCCCCTTTTCGAAAAAATATTAGAAGAAATTCTGGAAAATTAAATACGAGCGACCGAGTCGTTTCCAAAATTATATTAAGAATTACTCGAAGGCTTGCATTTCTACTAAGCGCCTATATAATCCATTATGTTGTATCAGCTTAGCATGCGATCCTTCCTCAACTACCTTTCCTGCTTCCAATACTACAATTTTATCAGCGCCCTGAATTGTACTTAACCTATGCGCAATAATAAGGGTAGTTCTATTTTTCATTAATTTGTTGAGGGCATCTTGAACCAATTTCTCCGATTCGGTATCTAAAGCCGAGGTTGCTTCATCCAGCAACAATATCGCCGGATTTTTTAATACTGCTCTCGCAATATTAATTCGCTGTTTCTGACCTCCGGAAAGTTTCATACCCCGATCACCGATATTAGTCTGATAACCATTCTCAGTTTTGAGAATAAAGTCATGGGCATTAGCAATTCTAGCAGCTGTTTCAACTTGTTCAGCCGTTGCATCAGGCTTACCAAAACAAATATTATTGAAAATGGAATCATTAAAAAGTATTGATTCCTGATTAACAAAGCCAATCTGATTCCGAAGGGACGCGGACTGAATATCTTTAATATCAATCCCATCAAACAATACTTTTCCCTCTTGAGGCTCAATAAAGCGCGGGATAAGATCCATTAACGTTGATTTCCCTCCTCCGGAAGGCCCAACCAGAGCTACCGTTTTCCCTTTAGGAATATCGAGAGTAATATTATTTAATATCAATTTATCGGAATAAGAAAAAGACACATTTTCAAAACTTATGCTCTCTTTAAAATCACGAAGAATAACAGCATTTGAAGCGTCGGTAATAAGAGGCGTAGTGTCGATTACTTCTAATACGCGTTCCCCGGCTGCGATGCCTGAATGAATATTACTAAAAGAATCTGTGATAGCCTTTGCTGGCCGTAATACCTGAGAAAATAGTATGATGTATGCAATAAACGCCGGAGCATCCAATTTTGATGAGCCTGTTAAAATTAAAGAACCACCATAAAGGACTATTCCTGCAACCATCGAAACGCCTAAAAATTCAGATACAGGAGATGCAAGCTGCTGGCGTTTAGCCATAGATTTAGCAAGGCGCGTATAATGCTGATTTTCTGTGAAGAATCTATTTTTTATATATTCAGTGGCGTTAAAGGCTTTTATTATTTTTATTCCGGTTAAAGCTTCATCTAAAAAGCCGATCATTAATCCCAGCGAACGCTGAGAACTTGCTGCCTGAGCTTTTAATCTTTTAACAATTCTGGATATCACAAAGCCTGATACCGGAAATATCAACAAGGAATAAAAAGTTAGTTCTGCAGAGATATTGAATAACACGGTTAGATAAACGATTAGAGTTACAGGCTCCTTAAAAACTACCTGTAAAGTGCTGGTCACAGAAAATTGGACTACCTGCACATCAGATGATACTTTTGAAATTATATCACCCTTTCGCTCATTACTAAAATATCCCAGATGCAGATTCATAATATTACTAAAAATTGCATTTCGGAAATTCAACAGTGTATGAGCCCTTAAATCTTCCATAACTTTTTGCGAGATATACCTGAAGATATTAGTAAAGAAATTTGCGGCAATAAGGATGGCGCAGACGACTTTTAAGGCATTCCATCTACCATATTGAGAGGTAAAAATGCTTAAATAATATTTAAAATTACCCATCAGATCCCATTCATCAGGTTTTATCAATATTACATCTTTGGCACTCGCAGGGGCTAATAATGCCTGTAGCAAAGGTGCCAATAGCGCGAAATTTAAAGTATTAAACAGGACAAATAAGAGAGTAGCAATTATATAGGGGATAGCGAATTTTTCTATAGGTTTCGCATAGGATAATAACCTGAAATATGTTTTCATTGAAAGCAAATATACTGAATTGAGGTAGCCTGATAAATTATATTGCAAACCAACAGGGATATAATCAATTACCTAATTGTACAGCGTGAAGAACCGACCATAAAAGCGGAATAATTATAGCTGTTTTAAAATAAAATTAAGTTTACTCAGCCTACTCTTTTTTTGCAGTGCTAATAAAAGACCTCTATTTCTTAAGAGAAAAAATAATTTTTTAAAGTTAATACCCTTCTTGTTTCTTTTTGGAAAATATAAATTATAAGTATTCGTGACAAAGTCAGGATACCTATTCTTTCTATAAGATGCACAGAGAGCCAACCATTGTTTAAAGGTCCAATCATTAGGTTTTTTTGCCTTCTTAAGATTCATCACATCACTTACACTCTGTTCATGTTGTCTGTAATCGACCAGACACTTGTTAACAAACGCTATGCTGCCCATATTTGCTGCAACGTAAGCAATCCACCAATCGTGAAATCCTACGAACCTTATAGGAATAATTTCAGAAATAATTCTTTTCTCAAATAACATTGAATGTCCCGAAATACAATTAAAGAACAATAAAGGTCTCGGATCGTCCCCTTGGAACATGTTAAATCGGTCAGAAATCTTTTTTCCAATATCTTTACCTTCTGCATCAATCAATTTAGAATCATGATAAACCAATACGTTACCTCCAGAGTAACTAATTAATTCTTCAATCTTTTCAAAACTCCATATATCATCTTGATCGCATAGAGCTATATAATCTCCGGAGCATAAAGAAATTGCTTTCTCAAAGTTTTTAGTAAAACCTAGGTTGGATGCATTTAAAAAGATTTTTATGAATGCGTATTTACGAGCATAAGAAGTTAAAAGTGCAACTGTTCCGTCGTTCGAACAATCATCCACAGCGATTATTTCCAAATTCGAATATGTTTGATTTATTAAAGAATCTAATTGTTCCTTTAAAAAACATTCTCCATTGTAAGTACAAAGGGCTATTGACACCTTTGGAAATTTAGTCATACTTAACTCTCCCTTCCTTTAACCATATCTGTCCCATTTAGCAACGTGTCAATTTCTTTTTTTATATGATCAAAGGAGGAGGTTGATTTTTTTTCATTCATTAATTTCTTAAATTTTTTTCGGCTATTGGCGATATCCTTGCGATTCCGTAGAAACATGAAAAAACCCTTGTAGAAGTGCTTTTTCCCAGCAATCCATAGAAACAAAAAATCGAACAATATTAATTGTGCATACCAGAGCCATAAATAAGGGAGGTCTAGATGTATTGCGTGCATTGTTAGTCTGTTCCTCAAAAAAATACTTTTCACCCAGTTCGCCGTTTTATAGTTCTTAGTGGTCGATGAATGATCGTGGATGCAATAAGTATTATGATGATAGTAGCATTTCCATCCTAAACGCCATGCACGCAACCCCAGCTCAAAATCTTCATAATAAAAAGGAGAAAAAATCTCATCAAATCCTCCCATTTCCTTCATCTTTTTGGCATTAACTAATGCATTTGCGCCCGATAAATATGCGGTAGGGGTCCAAAATCCAGCTGTTTTAATATGAAAGAATGTGTTGGCTTTAATCTTTCCCCCGTTTCTTGAAAATAATCTTGCGGTATCTTGCGTTTCACCTGTCAAGCCTATAATTTTACTCATTACACCAAACGTATCCGGTTTATCGAAATAAGCAAATAACCCATCAAAATAGTCCGGAATTAATTGAATATCACTATTGAGATATAAGATTAGTTCATGTTTTGCAACATCCAGGCCTTTATTACAAGCTTTAGAAAACCCTCCATTAATAGTACATTTAATCAGAACTATGGATGGATAAAATTTCTCGATAAAATCAATGGAATCGTCCTTTGAAAAATCATCAACAACTATGATCTCAAAATTACAACCAGAATTATGAAGAGCCTCTAATACTGACGGTAAATTCCGTTCCAGTAAATGCTTTCCATTATAATTTGGAATGATGACCGACAAAGATGGGTTTCTCATTTCTTTACAATTCGATAATTTCTGTATTCACCAATCCGCCAAGCAGTAACATCTTCAATCACCTGAAGTATCTTTCGCCTTAAGGGCATTTTTCTTTCTAGCTTTTTTAAATCAATATTGAGCGTCCAGTTAACTGAATCAATCCGGTTTTGCATAACCC
>CBFGOI010000029.1:0-42454 GCA_965650335.1 uncultured Pedobacter sp.
TAGGGATGTTTTTTCTAACTTTTGCTCCAGTTGATTTATAAAGTGATTATCAATAGGAGTATTCATTTCTAAAACATCGTAATCCTTTTTATTTGCTGACTCGATGAACGAATGTTGTTTTGCCGTATCAATAGTGTACAAATAAACCAGATTGCCATCCTTGTCGGTTTGTAATGGTGCTACCTTTTCTTTATATTCTGCAAGAGTAAAGTATTCGTTGTTAGTGTTTTTAAGCAAACCAAAATCTTTCGCTTTATCATAGAATTTCTCTTCGCTGATCATGCCATATTTTACGAAAATTCCGATGTCATTCCATTTCTCTTCAAATCCTTTGCGGTCTTTTTTGAAGAGCTCTGCAAGTTTGTCAGCAACTTTTTTGGTGATGTAGCTGTTGATTTTCTTTACGTTGCTATCTGCCTGTAAAAAGCTTCTCGAAACGTTAAGAGGGATATCTGGTGAATCGATAACTCCATGAAGCAGCATTAAAAATTCTGGAACGATATCTTTTACCTCATCAGTAATAAACACCTGGCGAGAGAATAACTTGATCTTATTTTTTTGGAAATCAAAATCGTTTTTCACCTTCGGGAAATATAAAACGCCCGTAAGATTAAAAGGATAATCAACATTTAGATGAATCCAGAATAGAGGATCTTCCGAGAAAGGATAAAGTTCTTTGTAAAAATCAAGATAGTCTTCATCTTTCAAATCAGCCGGAGCTTTTGTCCAAATCGGACTGGTATTGTTGATGATATTATCAACTTCAACCGATTTGTATTTTGGCTTCCCTTCTTCGTCTTCGCCGTCTGGCTCTGATTCTGTTTTTGTTCCAAATTTAATCGGAACCGGCAGAAAGCGGCAATACTTATCTAATATTTCCTGAAGTTTATGTTTACTTAAAAACTCTTCAGAATCTTTATTTATGTGAAGGATAATATCTGTTCCCCGCTCAGTTCGGCTGCCTTCCGTTATTTCAAATTCAGTGCTTCCATCGCAGATCCAGCGAGCAGGTTCAGCACCATCCTGGAACGACAAGGTTTGAATTTCTACCTGGTCGGCTACCATAAAAGCAGAATAGAAACCTAACCCGAATTTTCCAATAAGCTCGTTCGCATCCTTGGCATCTTTGAATTTTTCAACAAATTCAGTTGCTCCTGAGAATGCGATCTGGTTGATGTACTTTTTAATTTCTTCTGCCGTCATTCCCAAACCTTTGTCAGAAATGGTAAGGGTTTTCTTTTCTTCATCAAACGCTACTTCAACTTTTAAGTCGCCAAGTTCGCCCTGATATTGTCCTAAAGAAGATAATCTTTTTAATTTCTGGGTTGCATCAACCGCATTTGAAACCAATTCACGAAGGAAAATCTCATTATCGGAGTATAAAAACTTCTTAATGATAGGAAAGATGTTCTCGGTGTGAATGGATATGGTACCTTTTTCTTGCATAGTATTATAGATTTCGAATTCTTTGACAAAGCACCTATCAATGCCTGTTCCAAAGTGATAAGCTTGTCAAAATGACAGATAAGATGGCTGGTTAAAACCGATAAGTTGCAGCGTTAATGTTCATCCCTGCACCAACTGATGCGAAGACTATAATATCATTTTCTCTTATCTGATGATTCTCTAATTTATTATTCAAAATCAAGTCGAGGAGAGTAGGAAGGGTTGCCACCGAACTATTACCTAGCTTGGATATGGTCATAGGCATAATATCCTCAGAGATCCGGTCTTCTTTATAGAGTTTATAAAGCCGCTTCAAAATAGCCTCATCCATTTTCCCATTGGCTTGATGAATCAGGATTTTTTTAATGTCTTTAAGCTCCAAACCTGCTTTGTCTAGTGTTTGCTTTATTGCGAGCGGTACATTTGTAAGTGCATATTCATAAATTTTGCGGCCATCCATTTTAATGTAAAGATTATTATCCGCGAAACCTGCATTACTGGATACTCCTGAAAATAGATAGTATGCTTCCTCGAAGGTATCGGAACGTGTTTTATGGCTTAGTATTCCTCTATCATTATCCTGCCATTCTAAAATAGCGGCTCCTGCACCGTCAGCATAGATCATGCTATCGCGGTCGTGTGGATCGGTTATTCTTGAAAGCGTTTCGGTACCAATAACCAAAATACGTTTTGCATCGCCTGATTTTAAGTAATAATCAGCTTGTATCATGCCTTGTAGCCATCCCGGACACCCAAAAGGAATATCATAGGCAACGCAGTCAGGGTTTTTTATTTGAAGTTTATGTTTAATTCTGGCAGCAAGTGTAGGCAATACATCAGGATGAGATTTCAATGACGTAACATCTCCAAAATTTTGAGCAACAATAATATAATCTAAAGTTTCGGGGTTAATTCCAGACGATTTAATAGCTCGTTCTGCCGCAAATAATCCTATATCGGATGCAACCAGATCATCTGAGGCATAAAGCCTTTCTTCAATTGTGGTGATTGCCTTAAATTTGGAGATAATCTCTTCATTATCCTTCACAATTTCCACTCCGTCTTTTTCGAAAAATCGATGTTTCAGGAAGTCTGCGTTTGAAACTTTCTTTGTTGGTAAATAACTTCCTGTGCCAATTATTACTGATCCCATCTGTGTGTCTATGTTTTGGACCGAAAACTAAAACGGTTCGAATGTAAAAATACGAAATCAGACGGTATTATTTCACAAGGTTGTTTCGTTTTTTCATAGATGTTCGGAAATGTTTATCGCCATTAATGAGACCTGATTTTTCAAATTTCAAAGGCGTCTGATTTTATCAATTACTTCCCCCGGATCTTCGCCTAAACCCTCTTGATGGAAAGCTACGGCTCCCTTTGTATCGAGCAATGTGAAACCGCTTGAATGAGTAAAGTCACCGTTTTCCTGTTTTTTGTATTTTACATTTAATAACATAGAAAGTTCTCGTACGTCTTCTTCATTTCCATGCAATATCATCCAGTTTCCATCAAGCTTCATTTGTTTTGTAAATGCTTTGAGCTGATCTGTATGATCCCGGCTAGAATCAAACGAAATCAATACAAAAACAACTTTGTCTTTTTTATCGGCCGGAACTGCGCGTTCAATTGCTTTGAGATCTGCAACTATGCGCGGACAAGAAAAAGTACAACGGGTAAACACCATCGATACTACTGGGATTTTACCTCTAAGCTTTGATAGTGAAATAGTATCACCGTATTGATTATCCCATTTCCCTTCTGTTTGGTAAAGGGATTCGCTCTCACTTTTTTCTACGGAAACGTCATTGGCTTTTTTCTGTTCATGTTTAACTGATTGCTTGCATCCGGTAAGGATGGGGGCATACAGAGCTATAAATAGTGCGAAGTAGAAAATCGTTATTTTTTTCATGTTAATTTTTTATATCACTGGCACACCTGAACCCCAGGTTATTTACCGTGTATTTTCCCTGTAAACTGCTTCTAAAAGCGAAACGCATAAAGGCAGCATAATTCTCTTTATCAACTGCACCTAAAGCTCCCGAAGCGCAAAACAGGTCACGATTTATGGCAGAATTACTGCGCGAGTCGCCTGTCATTATAATGCTGTTGAAATCAGATACCCACTCCCAAATTAAACCATGCATATCATATACGTTAAACTTGTTTTTAAATGTGCTTCCTACCGGAGGTAAAACAGCAGGGGTGGGTTTGCTGTACCAATTGAGGATGATTTTCTCTATGGGCCGTTTATCGTTTGCTGCCGCAATATTTCCAACATATTCCCATTCATTCATGGTTGGAAGGCGTTTGCCTTTCCATCGGGCGTAGGCCGTTGCCGCATACCAGGATATATTGGTTACAGGACTGTCTTTTATTTTGTAGAAGCTATTTTCACTTGGAAAGTCGCCTTTCCAGTGCTTTAGATAACCATTATCAGCAAAAAGCATAGATACTTTGGATTTAGTCCATTTTGGGTTGGCTTTAACAAACAATAGAAAATCGGCATTAGTCACCGCTTTAATATCCAAGTAAAACGGCTTTACAACAGCTGTTTTGCCCGGGGTTTCAGAAAAGAAAGGAATATACTTGCCTCCCGGAATTTTAACCATAACTTTCTCCGTGCCATATAGAACTGATGCTGAAATCAATAGAATCAGCACACTTGCGAAGGTTGTTTTATGAAAATTACTACTTTCCATCTCTAGCCTTTCCTACTTCGGCTGCCGTTACTAAATCACCTTTGTTCTTCCAACTATTACGCACATAAGTCAATATACTGGCAATCTCGTCATTCGTTAGTTGAATTTGCGGCATAACTCCGTCGTATTGTTTACCGTTTACTTTGATTTTTCCGGTTAAACCATGAAGAGGGATGCTAACACCTTTATCTTTTAAAGACATTAAATAATCAGAATTTGCTAAAGGCGGAAAAGTACCGGGTAAGCCCTCTCCATTTTTCTGGTGACAGGCTGCACAATTAGCCTCGAATAAAATTTTGCCGGTTTCCATTCTTTGCGCCATTGATTTTTCGGGAATTGCCATCTCTTTCGGCGCTTTTGTTATGGATTGTACTGCTGATCCTTCCGGTTGATAGACCATGTCTTTCTGCTTGTGAGAATAAATGGATTCATCTCCCTTACCAGAAACTTTAATCTGTGCTAATGCACCTTTATTAAAAGCCCTGAAGATAGAATGATCGACTAAGGTTAGAGAGCCGGGTGTTTCGCATTTAAATTCAACAATTGCTGCACCACCTGCGGGTATCAACGTGGTTGCTACATTCTCATTGATAAACTTACCCCCTTCAATATGCACTTTATCGAAAATCTCACCGATAACGTGGAAAGAGGAAGCAAGTGAGGGACCTGCGTTTCCAACGTATAAACGAACCGTTTCACCAACATTAACCTTTAATGCCTGATCTCCCATAAAACTTCCGACGGCTCCGTTAAAAACAACGTAATCGGGTGCTTCATTAAATGCTTTTTCCATATCGAACGAAGTTAAACCCGCAGCTCCAAATTTGGCTTTGGTGTAAAATTCGCTCTGCATGATATAAAATTCCTTGTCAACAGGAGGTAAACCTTCTTTAGGCTCTACGAGAATAAGGCCGTACATGCCGTTTGCAATGTGCATTCCTACGGGCGCTGTGGCGCAGTGATAAACAAATAAACCCGGATTAATGGCTTTGAAGGAAAATTGTGAAGTATGACCCGGCGCAGTCATCGATGCTTCGGCGCCACCACCAGGGCCTGTGACTGAATGTAAGTCGATATTATGAGGTAATTTATTATTAGGATGGTTACTCAAATAGAATTCAACCTCATCACCTTCACGAATTCTGATGAATTTCCCGGGAACTTTACCCCCAAACGTCCAAAAATTGTACTCAACTCCGTCAGCTAAGCGCATCACGTGTTCCAATACCTCGAGCTTAACTATAACTTTTTTTGCGTATTTATAATTCCCTGAAACGGGAACAAGTGGCGCATCTGTTAACTGAGCTTCATACTGTCCCGAAACAGAATCGTCATCTTTACCACTCGATTGAAATGTACAGCTGCCAAATGTAAAAGCAGTTGCAATGAGAAGGGCTGTTGTTTTTAAATGCTTTATATTCATTGTGTTATTATTTAGGAGCTTATTTAATTCGAATGTACAGTCAGTTATGCCTGTTTTCTATGACCTATATCATATAAAAAGGTGAGTTTCCGCGTGAAAACCTCTCGTTTATCTAATCTTTCTTAGGTTTGAAGAAAGATTAGCGAATACAACCGGCAAATAGTTTAATTTTGCTGCCTTTAATGGTTGCCGAGAATACACATCCTATTTATAATCGTCAGTTTTTATTACTCTGTTTAAGTTCGCTTCTATTTTCTGCGAGCTTTAATATGATGATTCCTGAGTTGCCTGCTTATTTAAGCTCTTTGGGTGGTGCAGAATATAAAGGATTAATTATTGCGTTATTTACTTTAACCGCAGGTATTTCCAGACCTTTTAGCGGAAAATTAACAGATACTATCGGACGTGTTCCTGTAATGGCGGTAGGGTCTGTTGTTTGTGTTATTTGTGGTTTTCTATACCCGCTTCTCGCGAGCGTTTCAGGATTTTTGTTCATTCGGTTAATCCATGGATTTTCAACGGGCTTTAAACCTACCGCGACCTCGGCTTATGTAGCAGACATCGTTCCCCCGGGGCGTTGGGGTGAAGCAATGGGTGTACACGGCTTAGCATTTAGTACAGGTATGGGACTCGGACCCGCAATGGGTAGCGCTATTACCTCCGAATATTCGATTAATGTTCTGTTCTATTTTTCGTCTTTCCTGGCGCTTTTATCGATTTTGATTGTGCTGAATATGAAAGAGACCGTAAAACATAAACAGCAATTTAGTGCCTCGCTGCTCAAAATATCTCGCAATGAAATCATAGAGCGGAGAGTTTTACCTTCTGCATTGGTTACTCTTCTTTCATACATGAGTTATGGAGCTTTACTTACGTTGATCCCCGATTGGAGTGAATATTTGGGCGTCTCAAATAAAGGCGTGTTTTTCATGACATTCACCATCTCTTCTATATTGGTTCGTTTTATTGCCGGAAAAACATCAGACCGATATGGCCGAGTTGAGGTGATAAAAATTTCGCTGTTAATAATATGTATTTCCCTGGTGCTTATCGGATTGGCTAAATCAGTATTTCTTTTATTGCTGGGTTCGGTTTTATATGGAGCAGGCACCGGAGTTTTGTCTCCCGCCAATAATGCATGGACGGCAGATTTAAGTCATCCAGAATTTAGAGGAAAGGCGGTGGCAACAATGTATATTGCCTTAGAAGCCGGCATTGGACTGGGGGCATTGTTTGCCGGTTGGATATTTAAAGATGTGATCTCCAGAGTGCCCATGCTTTTTTTTATTTCTGCGGGCACTGCACTAAGTGCAATGGTATATTTGTATTTTTTACCAAAATCTAAACAAACTTTATAAGTTTTAATACTCGAAAAATTAGAATGGTTACTTTTTTTGAAGCGTCACTTGCTCAGCTTTCTATCCACCGTGTGGGAAATAAATTACAGGATGAATTTTATGTTCTGTCCGACAATTCATTGCAGATCGAAGATGAATTATTGTCTACCCTGTTGATGCAATACTATCTGAAGCCCTTCGAAAAGGTTAATGAGGTATATCATTTTATGCATTCGAGCGACATGAATCTGAATGAATTGTTCCACTTCTCGACAGAAGTATTTAAAGAAAAAGGACGGTTTCATGAGGTCAGTCAGCAGATAACTAAATATCTGTACGATCTGACGAATCATCCTAAGATAAAATCAGGCGAACTGTATGTTGCTTATTTTAATAATGTTCAGATAGAAGGAGAATTGCTCGATGCGATCGGGATTTTCAAATCTGAGACGAAAGAAACATATCTGAAAGTTTATCCTGAAGACACTGGATTCAATTTAGGATATGAGCAGGACGGTATTAATATTCAGAAACTTGATAAAGGTTGCTTGATATTCAACACTGAAAAAGAAGACGGATATAAAGTTTTGGTGGTTGATCAAACAAACAGGGCAGGAGAAGCCGTCTATTGGAAAGACGAATTTCTGCAATTAAAGATCAGAAATGATAGCTTTAATCAAACCAATAATACTCTTAGTGTTTACAAAAGCTTTGTAACTAATAAGCTGGAAGATGATTTCGAGATGAACAAAGCTGATAAAATAGATTTGTTAAATCGTTCGATGAAATACTTTAAGGAGAAGGAATGCTTTGAGCTGGATGAATTTTCCAATGAAGTTTTAGGTAATCCGAAAGCAATTGAGTCCTTTAAATCTTTTAAACAGAATTACGAGAAAGAATTCGATACAGAAATAGCTGACTCTTTTGATATTTCGTCTCCGGCCGTTAAAAAACAGGCGAAAGTTTTTAAAAGCGTATTAAAGCTTGATAAAAATTTTCACATCTACATACATGGCAATAAGGAGCTAATCGAGAAAGGCTTTGATGACGACAAATCCATGAGCTACTACAAAGTTTATTTTAAAGAAGAAGAATAATATTTTCGTATCAACTAATAAAATTATATATTTGATTTTCAGCTGTTTTCGATACTTAATAATAACTGACCATTATTTTTAAAAAAAAAAGTATCAGAAGCTAAGCAGATGAATCTAAATCTAAAACGTATTATTTTTTATGGAAACTGGGAAAGTTAAATGGTTTAATGCCGAAAAAGGCTATGGCTTTATTATTAAAGATGATGGTAAAGAAATTTTTGTTCATTTTAAGGACATTCATGGCGGGGTAACAGCTCTGCGTGACAATGACAATGTTGAATTTGAGGTAGAAGAGGGTCGTAAAGGTCAACAAGCAGTCAATGTAAAGAAGGTTTAGGTAATAATAAACAGCCGCATTGTTAAAAAAAGAAGTCCTGATAAGGGCTTTTTTTATGTTGGAAATTTTAAGCCCATGGAATAAGAGCCTATCACAGGGCTAGAAACAAAAGAAGTTCCGGCGCTTGCTGCTTGCTTAGAGATAAATTTATTCGGAAGTTTTTTCAGAGTTTAACGGCCTTTTGTTTTTTTTTGAACGGGTACTTCCTTTTCTTTTTTATCGGCATCAACTAAAACTGTTGTAGAAGTGGATTTGGTTGAACCCGAAGCTTTTTTTTCTGTAGCCTTAATGGCGGATTTAGTTTTTGCTTTCGTTAATTTTACATTGGACGCCAATACCACAGTATTTAACTGTTTAAACAAGGCTGCATGTTTAATTTTAGCTTTCTTCATTAGCGGAGCATAACTACTGTCGCTTTTTATGATCAGTTCGGCTTCATTAATATCTTCTTTGGCCAAAGCTAAATCTCCAATCAAAACCTTAACTAAACCTAAATTAATTAATGAGGTAACTAAATTTGCTGTGTCATTAGACAAGCGGGATTGATTGTTAGCTTGTAAATAAAACCATTTTGCTTGAGAATAACGTTTTTGATCCTGGTAAAGGTGGCCTAAAAAATCAAAGCTCTTCAATCGTCCTTCCATATCATTAGAAGACCGGTAGTAAGAAAGTGCCTGATTAAGAATATAATACTCGGCCAGTTTCGGACTGTTAACTTTGTTCTTTATATGAGCTATTTTATAATAGATTGACCCTAAACTATCTTTTCTGCATACTTTATAATACGCATTTTTAGCAAGGTCGGCATAATGAAAAGCTTCCGAATAATTTTGCTTTTCGATAAAAGTATCTGTTAAATGTGATGCTACGTTCCCTGCCAGTACTGATTCACCTAGCTTGTTCAATATTTTATACAGTTCATTGTAGGTATTTAGAGCTAAGGTAAACTGTCCGGTCGATTCGTACAGCCTCGAAATTTCAGTCAATGCGTTCGCTCTCCCCGCGAGATTAGCTTTCTTTTTATATAAGGCATTTGCTTTTAATAATTGCGGTAGCGCTTCCTTATTTTTAGCTAGTGCAAGTAGCTTTCCCATTTCCAAACGAATGCCTGCTTCCCATATGTCATCTTTTACTTTATTGGTAACCAACGCTAAACGATAACTTTTGACAGCATCGAGCGGTTTCTCAAACGACAGTTCCCGTGCTTCTATTAAAAGTTCCAATACTTTTTTGGTAATAGAATCCGGCTGGTTTTTTACCAGCGTTGTGCTATCTGTAATGGTGCTGCTATCTCTTAAACCCGAAGCTTTTACAAAAGAAAAAGGCGCAAAAAATATAATAAGGTAAACTAAAGCTTTCATCATGTGTGTTAGAAAGCTTTGAAAAAAGACTTTCATTTAATTAGTGCTCAAAACACGTACCAAATTGTTTTAAAAAAAAAGATATTTATTTTAACTGCTCGTGGATTTTTTCGTTTTCCATGATTTAGATTTGAATTTCCCCTTCTTTTTTGGTTTATGAGTTAACGTTTTAAATTCAGGAGCCTCACCTAAATGTTCCGGTAATATATGGTTGTTAATCTCGCGGCCGATTAGCTGCTGTATATTGTTCAGCTTGCCCTGATCACGTTCATTTACAAACGTTATAGCTGTGCCTTTGGTTGCAGCTCTGGCTGTCCGGCCGATTCTATGAATATAATCTTCTGGATCGGAAGGACAATCGTAGTTGACAACCAGGTCAATTCCTTCAACATCAATTCCTCGCGAAAGCGCATCTGTTCCAATAATTACAGGTAACTGTCTGTTTTTAAAAGCCCTTAAGATGTCTTCCCGTTCATTTTGCTCCAAATCTGAATGAAATGCTTTTACTTTTATTCCTATAGCCTTTAAAGCTTTATAAAGAAGTTTGACTTTTTCTTTGGTAGATGCAAATATTATCGAACTGGAATATTGACTCCCTTTAAGTAGCTCCTGAATCAGAGGCACCTTTTGATGATCGTGGAGTTTATAAACCTGTTGATCTATACCTGCTGCGGGCTGAGAAATAGAGATGTTGATCTGCTCGGGATCATTTAAAATTGAATTTGCCAAAGAACGTATGCGATTAGGCATAGTTGCCGAGAATAATAAGGTCTGGCGTTCTTTTGGAAGATGACTGATAATTCGCATAATATCATCCATAAATCCCATATCAAGCATCCGGTCGGCTTCATCCAGTATCAAATGTTTGACGTTGTTAAGCTTAAGAATTCCCGACGACAGATGTGCCAGAAGCCTGCCTGGAGTGGCAATTATAATATTTACATTATGTTGAATCGCAGTCCGCTGTTGTTCATAAATAAAACCATCACCTCCTCCAAAAACCGCAACGGAGCTGATATTTACGTAATAGGCCAGGCCTTCAACCTGTTGGTCTATTTGCTGTGCTAATTCGCGTGTCGGAGCAAGAATCAAAGTACTTGTATGCTTTTTATCTGTTTTGCTGATAAGGTCCAAAACCGGCAAAAGGTAAGAAGCTGTTTTTCCTGTTCCTGTTTGAGCGCAGGCTATCAGGTCATTTCCTTTTTGTACTACCGGGATAGCCATTTGTTGTATTGGAGTAGGCTCTTTATATCCCATACTTAAGAGCCCTTCATAAAGCTCTTCGTTAAAATTAAAATCTTCGAATGTCAAATTGTTTTTATTAATTAAGGTAAGCAAGATAGGCAAAATTTTTATGGTAGACACTTTTAAGTTGGTCCGGTTTTTTTCTAAGGCATTTAAATGAGGGTTTTATATAGATTTGATTCTTAATTAGTTGGCATGTCTATCAACCCCGTACAGAAATAATCCGATTGCGATAGTAAAATTTTGCGCGAAAACTTAAAGTTTTTCTATATTTGCAGCCATTAAGGGCACCCATAGCTCAGCTGGATAGAGCAACGGTTTTCTAAACCGTCGGTCTCAGGTTCGAATCCTGATGGGTGTACATCTGATAGAAACCGCTTAACATTTGAGCGGTTTTTTTATTTTTTCTATTTGTACTTTTAAGCCAAAATTTATCAAATCATGAAAAAACTTAACAAATTATTTGTCTTTACCATTTGTGTTATGTGTTTTGCGACACAAATCAATGCTCAAGGTTTAAAAATGCCACAGCCCAGCAGTACTCAAACTCTTATTCAGGATTTTGGGCTTGGAAAAATCACCTTAACTTATTCCAGACCGAGCGTAAGAGGACGGGTAATCTTTGGAGGATTAGAGCCTTATGGAAAGGTATGGCGTACAGGTGCCAATAGCGCAACTGTAATAAAATTTTCCGACGAAATTGAAATTAATGGGAAAGCAATTCCTGCAGGAGAATATGGCCTATTTACAATTCCAGGAAAAACTGAATGGACTGTAATTCTAAGTAAAGGTTCTCAGCAGTGGGGGGCCTACACCTACAAAGAAGCGGATGATTTGGTTCGTTTTAACGTGAAGCCGGCAACCCTTAAAGATAAGGTGGAGACATTTACTATCCAGTTTGCAAATGTGTATCAAACTTCAGCGCAATTGCAGCTTATGTGGGAAAATACCATGGTATCTCTGGATTTAACAACTGATATAGATAGCAAAGTGATGGCAAACATAGGGGAAGCTATGAAAGGCGAAAAGAAGCCCTATTTTCAGGCAGCTACATACTACTATACCAACAATAAAGATTTAGGGAAAGCATTAGAATGGGTTAACGCGGCAGAGGCTGCGGATCAAAAAGCACCCTGGATTAAATTGTGGAAAGCCAGAATTCAACTTAAATCCGGAGATGAAAAAGGAGCAATTGCAACAGCGGAGTCTGGTTTGAAGTTGGCTACCGAGTTAAAGAATGACGAATACATCCGTTTACATACTGCCTTTTTAGCTGAAGCAAAAAAGTAGTTTTTTAATAATGTTTTAGCCGTTGATTAATCGGTCAACGGCTTCTTCTTTTGTAAACTTTGTATTAAGATAGCCAGGAAAACAACGGTTAAACAGCCTATCACATTGAGCCATAAATAAGCCACCACTTTTTGATACCCACAAATACATACTATTATTTCTGTTAATACCGCTGCATAAAAAACGGCTTTTCCATCGACATGTTTTACATAGAAGGCAACCAGGAACACACCGAGGATAGTGCCATATATATAAGAGCCTAAAATATTCACAGCTTCTATTAAGTTTCCAAGCTTACTGGCATATAGGGCCATGGTAATGCAAACCAGGCCCCATCCAATCGTTGACAGGCGAGATGCCAAAAGATACCCACTGTCTGAAGCATTTTTATGGATCAATCTTTTGTAAACATCAATAACAGTGGTTGACGCTAAAGAATTTAATGCACTTGCTGTAGATCCCATCGAAGCCAAAAAAATAATTGCAATCAATAATCCTATTAATCCCTTAGGCAGATATTGGGTTACGAAACTTAAGAAAATATAGTTATTGTCATTAATATCGGCTTCAGGATCATTTCTTTGCATTATCACTGTTAGTTTCTTTCGAAGGGATTTCGTTTTTTCGTCCGCTACTTTCAATCTCTGTCTGCTTTGATCAATAGAGGCCTCATCATTAAGATTTATCGACGCATTTAACTGAGTTAAATCCTTTTGCTTTTCTTTAAAAGCATTATCATATTGAGCTTTTATCGTATTTAACTCATTTACATAGACGCTTTTTTCTAATTTGTTGAGCTCATAATTGTTAAAGAAAAGAGGCGGTTTTTGGTATTGATAAAATGTAAATACCAGAACGCCAATTAGTAAGATCAAAAACTGCATCGGGATTTTCACCAGCCCATTCATCAATAGACCCAATCTGCTTTGTGCTACAGACGCTCCGGTTAAGTATCTTCCAACCTGACTCTGGTCTGTTCCGAAATAAGAGAGCTGTAAAAAGAAACCACCAATAATTCCGCTCCACACTGTATACTGATTATTCCAATCGAATGAGAAATCAATAGCATTGGTTCTTCCTGTTTTACCGGCGATTTTAATCGCCTTGATAAAACCAACATCAGCAGGAAGCAAGTGTACAACCATAATTCCGGCGGCAAGTAAGCCAGAAAATATTATACTCATTTGCAATAACTGCGTATACGAAACTGCTTTAGTGCCGCCATAAACAGTGTAGCATATAACTAATCCGCCGATAAAAATAGTGGTGTAGGTAGTGTCAATATTTAAAATTGTAGATAAAATAATCGAGGGCGCATAAATGGTTATCCCGGTTGAAAGTCCCCGTTGAATTAAAAAAAGAAATGCTGTTAGAACGCGGGTGTTAAGGTTAAAGCGTTGCTCAAGATACTCGTATGCCGTATATACTTTTAGTCTGTGGAAGATTGGAACAAATGTGATACTTAATACAATCATGGCCAAAGGCAATCCGAAGTAAAATTGGACAAAGCTCATTCCCGACGAATAGGCCAGGCCCGGTGCGGATAGAAACGTAATGGCACTTGCCTGCGTAGCCATAACAGAAAGACAGACATGATACCAGGGTAACGATTGATTGCCAAGTAAAAACCCCTGGATATTTTGGGCGCCGCGACTCTTGTAGATACCGTAAGTAACAATCCCAATTAGAGTAAAAATCAGAACTCCCCAATCTAAAGCGCTCATCCGAAATATATGGTAAAGCCATAGAATGCCAGAATGAGGAAAATTAGCCAGGCAATTAAAAGAATGTAAAACTGACCCCAGCTCTTAACAAAAGGGGGCAACTCCGGATCTTGAGTTTTCATTAAATTCTTTTTTATTTTGAAATCAGGTTTACAAATAGTCTATAGGCTCCCGGTACCCCTGCCGGCAGTTGTCTGAAAAACGACAAAGATGTATAGACAAATTTTCCTTTACCATAATCAGCTACAAGTAGAGACCCATTGCTTGGCTTCTCATCTTTGTCGTTAAAGCTAAGAATTGGGGTATATGCCTTATCTGCTTCAGCTGTGAAATATAATCCTCTTTCTTGTACCCATCCCTCAAAATCCTTTTCTGTTATTTTATTCGGATAATTCAGAACCCGGTGATTAGGAGCGATAAAACTTACTTTTGCATCTTCTTCGGTAACTCTGTCGCGACTCAACACAAAAGGGAAGGGGCCAATGTTTTGAACCTGTAGAGGATTGTTTACATTGTATTGGGATAAAAGAACTCCTCCATTGTATACATATTCAAGTAGTTTTGATTGCACGGCTTTTATTTGAGGGTTCACATTATACAATCGTATTCCTGTTATAATTGCATCAAAAAGTGAGAGATTGCTGTTTAAAGCCTGATCCAATGAGAGGTGTGTTACGTCATACCCAATCTGTTTTAACGATTCTTCAACCAAATCTCCGGCACCGGCTATGTAAGCAATCTTTTTACCGGTGGTTTTTAGATCCAATTTTTCTAAACGGGCTACAGCTTTCGGAAACAGGGTTTGAGCCGGAATATGATCATACTTGATTTCTTTTATTGATCTATCAAAAATTTTGTTTTCAACTTCCACTTCCACTTGTAAATCGCCTTTAGTAACTTTCTCGCCGGGTACAAGGGTAAATGATCGCTTTTCTATACTTCCCTTTTTTGAGAAGTTGAAATTCATACTTTGTGGCGAAACGTTCCATCCTGGCGGCACATTTAGATTAAGCACACCTGATACATTATCGCGGAAGCTTTGCAACTGAACCTCAATCTTTTTTGAACCATTAGTGAAAATGAAAGCGTTTTCGGACAAGGTTGCAGTAATCGGAGGGGCAATCACCAATGGCTGATACACTTCCCCGCGCACCTGATCGGTAAATTTATACACTGCAGGTTTAACAATGATAATTGTTTCCTCTCCGATTTTTATCGAAAATATTCCACTAAAGGGGACCGTATTTTCGGGCGTACCGACGTCATATCGATTATTTACGACATACGAGCCAATGCCGTGATCTAATTGGAGCCAATAAGGCTGACTAATATTTTGGTTGGGAAATTTTATTTTACTATTTAGAGAAGTGAACTTATTAGGTTGAAGACTGATGTTATTTAGCTTTGAGAGTGACTCGCTAATAGTTACCATGTATTTGAAATTGCGAGGCACCCTCATTATCGCTTGAAGTTTTACAGGGATAGAATCTCCAACTGCATATTGAGGTTCAGGAGTGTTCATTTCAAACCAGATACCCGCGCAGGCTAATATTAGAGATTCTGCTTCTGCGATTTTGTGTTTGTTGCCAGATTTGTCCAGCAACCGCTTTATTTTTAGTAGTGACTCCACAGAGTTATATGGTACAGATACATCAAATTCTTTAACTGCTTTATCAATCAAATTAGAAATTTCCTTTCCATATTCAAATCTGTTCCAGCTCAGATCATTTCCTTCGAATAAGTCAGATTTGCTCTCTGTTCCTGCCACGTGGGAAAAGTATTCAGTTATATCCCCCCGCTGACTGGCAGTTCCAAACCCCTGGCTTTTATGGTTTGTTCGGCTTTGAGCCGCAATCTCCCCGTAACTTTTACCTAGCAGTGGATTGTATAACCCAACATTGATTTTTAACTGATCGTCGGCTGTCGTGTTATTAGCGTTATTAAAATTATAAGTATTCCAAACTATTCGTTTCGCTTGCCAGGTTTTTATGTATTGTAATTGTTCAGGAAACCTTTTGGGGTCAGCTGCTGCATAAAAAGCTTCTCTGGCTAATATTGCAGATGCGGAATGTTGTCCGTGGCCAGCGCGACCATCTTCAGGAAATCTGGTAATTATAACGTCGGGCCTAAAATTTCTAATCACCCAAACAACATCAGCTAATGTCTGGTCTTTTCCCCAGAGCTTTAGCGATTCTTCGGATGTTTTCGAAAACCCAAAATCAATGGCTCTCGTAAAAAACTGTTCAGCACCGTCTACTTTTCTTGCCGCCAGTAACTCTTGCGTCCGGATTACTCCCAATAACTCTGCCTGCTCTGTGCCAATTAAGTTCTGCCCTCCATCGCCGCGGGTAATTGAAAGATAGCCGGTTCTAACTTTTCGTTCTTTTGCTAAATAAGCTAATAAACGGGTGTTTTCGTCATCTGGATGTGCAGCGATATATAGTACGCTTCCTACTACATTTAATTGTTGCAAGCCTGCCTTTATCTCCGCAGCATTTGGCTGATTAATTTCCTGCGCCTGGCAATAAAAGGAGAAGAAAAAGAAGAAAAAGCATGACAGATATCGAGGGTAATTCATATTTATATATGATGAACGCCGAAAATAGCGAAAAACCTGTAAACACTTTTAGAAGTAATAATCAATTTACTAAGGACTTAAATAAAAATAGCCCTGGCATGCAAGTGTCAGGGCTATTAGTGTGATTAAAGAGGCTTAACTAAGAAGCATATTGCTGTTCCAGATTTTGAACATTTCTTAAACTTTCACTGATTTCGTTGCGTTGAGAATTTAATGTTTCTCTCATCTCGGGGGATATTTCAGCGTTATTTATAGCTTTGTCATAAGCCTCTATCGCCGCTTTTTCTCCGGTGATGCAAGCATCAAGAATCGCGTGGTTGTCATTGCTTGTAATAGCAGTTTTAATATTCATCCATACCCTGTGCAGGGCACCTAAAGGACCTCCACTTTCATTTTCTGAACTCGCACCCAACTGCTGAAGGCAACTTTTTAATTCCATTTCGAATTCAGAACGCTGAATGGAATAAGTTGTAAACAAGGCTTTCAGCTCTGCCGAATCTGCATCCTCTGCAGCGGTTTTATATCCTTCTTTTCCATCATTAACAATATGAAGAAGGTGTTTCAGTTCATCAACCAAATCTTTATTTTCCATAGTTTTATTCTTTTTCTGCTTTCGCTGATTCATTTACAAAGCTTTCGGCTATTTGAGTCAGTTTTTCGTCTGTGTTTTTCTCTTCTTCTAAAGTTTCTTCAAGTAGGGATGCAGCTTCTGTCAGGCCAAGCGTATTAGCTAACGTTCTTAAGGTGCCATATGAAGCAATTTCATAATGTTCAATCTTCTGCGACGCAGAAATAATAGCGGCGTCGCGGGTTAAACTACCTTCCTCGGTGTCTTCCATCATACTTTTACCTTCCTCCACAAGACCTTCCATGGCGTCACATTTTTTTCCTGTAGCTTTTTGTCCCACCATTTCAAACACTTGTTCAAGTCGGGTAATCTGATTTTGTGTTTCCATCATATGTTTCTCGATGGACGAACGCAATTCGTCAGAGGTTGCGCCTTTTGCCATTTTGGGAAGAGCCTTTAGAAGGTGTTTTTCTGCCCAAAGTATATCTTTTAATTCATCTGTAAAAAGAGTTTTAAGACCTGATTCTTGCAGACCGTTTTGATTGGATGTTGAATTCTGTTTTTTCATGGTTTTAAGTTTAGAGAGGTTAATGACCTATCGTTTGTTTCTAGATTTATAAAAAAGGTAACAGTCCCTTTCCCAAAGGGTTTTAAATTTTTAATTGAAGGGATTTGTTTAATATTGTGAAATTAAAGTTTGAAACCATTTTAAACCGTGCCCCGTAATAGTCAGTAATTTATAATCTATTATAGCTCCTAAATGCAAAAATACACTTTTAAACAACTGGTGCTCGCTGGTTTTGTAGCCACTGTAGTATGCGTTCTTATTCTCGGCATCTCTTCTTATATAAGTATAAAAAATCTGCAGAATAATAAAGAGCAGGTTTCTCGAACTGAAAAAATTTTACTTCTTAGTAATTCAGTACAACAGCAATTATTAGATGCAGAAAGTAATGAACGTGGATATCTTCTTACCGGGAAGCAGGTCTTTTTCGACCGATACACAGGTGTAATTAACCTCATTAACCCCACCATAAATAATTTGAGACAATTGGTTTCCGAAAATCGGGAACAGGTTAAAAATGTTGATTCCTTAGGCTTTTATGCATCGCAGAAGCTTTTAGAGATGAATACTATCATCGAAGCTTATAACAAGGGTGGGGTCGAAGCCTCCTCGGGTTTATTAAAAACAAGCAAGGCCAAATTCTATATGGATATGGTTTTTCAGCACATAAAGAAGATCAACGACTCGGAAGAAGCGTTATTGACAAAGAAAAAGGAAGACAATGATCAAATTGTTAATCGAACAATCGGCATAATTTTAGGAGGCATCACTGTTATCCTTTGCCTGATACTATTTTTGTCTTCTCTGATTAAAAAGACGTTCGGCTCACAGAAAAAAATCGAAGAAAAAATGTCAGAAACCAACTCAAAACTCGAATTGGTTTCGAAAGAGAATGCGCGGCAGAACTGGTTACTGGAAGGGGCGGTAATGATGGATGCGGCCATGCGTGGTGCACAAACGCTCGAAGAACGTTGCGAATGTATCATTCATGAGATGTCCAAATACGTAAAGGCCGATTTTGGCGCCATGTATACTGTAGACTCTAAGAGGCAGGTATTGAATTTAATATCCTGTTATGGATTTCCTAAAACTAGTGGTAGGAAGAATATCAGAGTAGACGAAGGATGGACCGGGCTGGCAGTTGGTGAGAAGAAAAGCATGATTTTTAAAGATATTCCTGAAGATTATACCAAGGTTAATTCAGCCTTAGGGGATTCTTTACCAAAAGCGATATTTATTCAACCCATCTTTTTCCAGGAAACACTTAAAGGTGTTATTGAACTCGCATTTTTAAACGATGTTCCTCAGGATACAGCGGCATTTTTGATAAAGTAGTGCATAGTGTTGGCGTGAGTATAAATGCTGCAGAAGCAAGGGTTCAAATGCAGGATTTAATTGAGAAAACTCAACAACAAGCCGAGGAGCTTGAAACCCAACACGAAGAATTGAGGGCCACTAACGAGGAACTGATACGAAAAACTCAGTTGCTACAGGTTTCTGAAGAAGAATTAATGGTGCAGCAAGAAGAGTTAAAGCAAACAAACGCCGAAATCGAAGAAAAAGCTCAGCTTCTTGAAGAAAAAAATAAAGCAATTGAATTAGCCAGAGAAGCGATTGCGTTAAAAGCCGAAGAGCTAGAACTAAGCAGTAAGTACAAATCTGATTTTCTTGCTAATATGAGTCACGAATTGCGTACTCCGTTAAATAGTATTCTTATTCTGGCTAAAATATTAAAGGAAAACAAGCCTTTAAACCTTTCGGAAGAACAAATCAAATATGCGGGAGTAATCCATAATGCTGGAAGCGATTTACTTGCTCTGATAAATGATATTCTTGATCTGTCAAAAATTGAATCAGGTAAGGTTGATCTTTCAATTGAAGATGTCGAAGTAAATGAAATTCAAGTTGATTTAGAATTACTGTTCAAAGAAGTTGCTAATACAAAAAAGATAAATTTTGGATTCAATATCGCTTCTGAAGTTCCCGAGCTTATTAAATCGGATAGGATGCGAGTGGAGCAGATAATTAAGAATCTTCTGTCAAATGCATTCAAGTTCACTCCCGAAAAGGGACAAGTTAGTGTTGACATTGAGCTCGAAAAGCCGGGTCATCATTATTATAGTGATAATTTGAAGGGAAACGATTCCACTGTGATGGCATTCAGAGTCAAGGATTCCGGTATCGGTATTCCGGATGATAAGCAGAAAGTGATTTTTGAAGCATTTCAGCAAGCAGACGGTTCAACAAGTCGTAAATATGGCGGCACCGGTTTAGGTCTTTCAATCAGCAGGCAATTGGCTAATTTACTGGGTGGTGAAATACAGGTGGAAAGTATTGTTAATCAGGGAAGCACGTTTACGCTGTACCTTCCAATAGCAAATTACGTAAAGAAAGACGCTAAAGCTGAAGCTAAAACACCTAAAGAAGTTTCAACACAGATGTTTGCAGCCAAACCTGAAGTTTTTCAAGCTGCCGAATCGCTAAAGCTTCCGGATCCCAATAAGGAGTATACCTTACTTATTATTGAAGACGATACCTATTTCGCAGATATCTTGAAAGACTATGCGGAAGACCGGGGTTTTAAAACGTTGATAGCTTATCAGGGAGATACTGGTTATGAAATGGCCAAAGAACATAAGCCGGATGCTATTGTTCTGGATATTATGCTACCTGTAATAGACGGCTGGTCGGTATTAAAGAAATTAAAGGATGATGATATAACCCGCGACATCCCGGTACATTTAATGTCAGCCAAAGACGAAAAGATTTCCAAAGCCAGAGAGGAAGGGGCTCTGGGATTTCTTCGCAAGCCCGTAGAAAAAGAGGAATTGCAAACTGCCTTCAATCTGTTGATAAAAGAAACCGGAAATGTTAAATTATCCCGGGTGTTATTAGTCGAAGATCAGCAGATACAGAGTGACAATCTTACTCTTCAATTAAAATCAAAGAATATTAAGGTTGAGCAATCTTTTGATGGAGAGCAGACAATGACTATTCTTGGTAAAGATTCATCTTTTGATTGTATCATCCTGGATTTAAAGCTTCCTGATATTTCTGGATTAGATTTGCTCGAGAAAATTAAGGCCGATGAAAGGCTCAGTAAAATTCCGGTGGTTATTAATACAGCCATGGAATTGGATCAGGCGAGTATGTCAAGAGTTCTTAAGCATACCGATGTAATGGTACTAAAGAATAATAAGTCGAACGACAGGATATTGGATGAAGTTAATCTGTTTATGAACAAGATCAGAACAAACGATCCTGTTCCAACAAAGCCGCTTCCTTATCAGGTTCAGGCAAAAGCTTCCAATGATACAACCACAATAGAAAAAGCTTTAAAGAACCGATCAGTTTTAGTTGTAGATGATGATATGCGTAATATCTTTGCTCTTACAAGTGCTTTGCAAGAGTACGAATTAAACATTCAGATAGCCAATAATGGGATCGAGGCGTTGAAAAAATTAGACGAGTTTCCGGATACTGATATTGTATTAATGGACATCATGATGCCCGAAATGGATGGATACGATGCGATGCAGGCTATCAGAAAGCAATCTCGATTTGGCAAACTTCCTATAATTGCCCTTACAGCAAAAGCTATGAAAGCCGATCGGGAAAAATGTATTGAAGCCGGAGCTAATGACTATGTTTCGAAACCAGTTGATATGGATAAATTACTCTCGATGATGAGAGTTTGGTTAAGTTAATATGAACGAATCTGTGATAGACGTAATTTCTTTTGAGCAAATAGAAGAAATCATTGAATGGGTTAATAGAATTCATGGTTTTGACTTTGGGGGATATTCAAGAGCTTCATTAAAAAGGCGAATAACTCGCATAATGCAGCTTCAGCAACTTTCCATGTACGAATTGAAGTCTCTGTTGGTAAATAACCCATCTTTTTTTGAAGAGTTTTTAATCGAAGTTACCGTAAACGTTACAGAAATGTTTCGCGATCCCAGCTTCTTTAAAGCCGTTCGCGAGAAGGTCTTACCTTATTTATCTTCTTTTCAAAGAATAAAAGTATGGAATGCGGGATGTTCAACTGGTGAGGAGCTATTTTCCTTCGCAATTTTATTAGATCAGGAGAATTTGTATAACAGATCTTTTTTATATGGTACAGATATCAACAGAAATGTATTGAATGTAGCAAAAAAAGGCATTTATAATCTGAAATTGATGAAACAATATTCTGAAAATTATTTACTCACCGGTGCTTCCGGGTCACTTTCAGATTATTATGTAGCTAAATATGATGCCGCTACAATTGTCAATAATTTAAGGAAAAATATTCTTTTCTCGGTTCATAATTTAGTTTCGGATGGAGTTTTTAATGAATTTCAATTGATATCCTGCAGGAATGTGATGATATATTTTGATCTTGAGTTGCAGAATAAGGTAATAAATCTTTTTTATGAAAGTTTGTGCCCTCTTGGTTTTCTATGTCTAGGTGCGAAAGAAAGTTTGAGAAACGCTGAACTTGCGAAAAAATTTAAGGTGATTGATCGGGTAGAAAATATTTATCAAAAAGTTGGCTGAGATAAGATTTCAAACTGAGTTTGGACCTAAATCGGCAAAGGTGGTTCTCATAGGATGCTCCGCAGGCGGGTTTACTTTGGTTTTTGATCTAATTTCAAAATTGCCAAAGAACTTTCCTCTTCCGGTTATCGTAGTAATTCACCGAAGTAGAAAACACAAGTCATCAATAGAAGAATTGTTAAATAGTAAATCAAAGGTGATAGTAAAAGTGGCAGACGACAAGGATAAGCTTAAAAAAGGCACTGTTTACTTTGCTCCATCGGATTATCACCTTTTATTGGAGCCGGATCAAACCTTTACGTTGGATTGTTCAGAACCTGTATTATATTCGCGTCCATCAATCGACGTGACGTTTCAGAGCGTAGCCGATGTGTTTGAAGATCAGGTAATTGCTATTCTTTTATCTGGTGCAAATGCTGATGGTGCGGTAGGGATTTGCTATATTCACGAAAAAAATGGGTTTACTATTGTGCAAGACCCTGAGTTTGCAGAAGTAAGAACAATGCCGGAAGCGGCTATAAATAAATGCAGTGCAGATTTAGTGTTATCTAATTTAGAAATATATTCATTTATGGAGACTCTTGCCTCTACCATAAACCATCAATCATGACAGAGAAGGTTAATATATTGATTGTTGATGATAAAATCGAGAATATAATTGCTCTTGAAGCTCTTATACAACGCGATGATATTAAAATTATCACAACTACATCTCCCAATGAAGCCTTGAGATTATGTTGGCAAAACGAGATTTCTATTGCCTTGGTTGATGTTCAGATGCCTGAAATGGATGGCTTTGAACTGGTGGATATCATAAAAAGTAATCCGAAGACCCGTGATATATTAGTGGTTTTTGTAACAGCTATTTCAACCGAAACCAAATATGCGGTTAAAGGTCTTTCTACTGGTGCCGTTGATTATTTATATAAACCTCTCGATCCTTATATTACAAATGCTAAGGTCGATTCTTTAATAACGCTTGTTCGTACCCAACTGGAGATCAAACGGAAAAATGTCGAACTTGAAAGATACCAGGAAGAGTTGATTATAGCTCGCGATCAGGCTGAAAAAGGAAAGAAAATCAAAGAACGGTTCCTGGCAAATATGAGCCACGAAATCCGTACACCTTTAAATGGTATTCTCGGACTTGCACACCTGCTTAAAAATACTGAATTAGATTCTGAGCAAACCAGAATGTTAGACCTTTTAAAGGTTTCGTCGGAAGCCTTGTTAGGAGTTATAAATGATATTCTTGATATATCCAAAATTGAAGCTGGCAAGTTTAAAATTGTCAGAAATGAAACAAACATCGCTAACCTCTGTAAGTCGGTTATTGATTTACTTAAATATAAAGCAGAAGAAAAAGGGATTGGAATCGAAGCAGATCTGGATGATCAGATTCCTCATTTAATAATGGCCGATTCAATGCGGTTAAATCAGATTCTTTTAAACTTGCTTTCGAATGCTATAAAATTTACTGATGTAGGTAGCATAACATTGAAATTAAGCATGGTAGATGCCGAGGAAAGTAAAATCAAGCTAAAGTTTAGTGTTATTGATTCAGGGATAGGTATTCCTCCCGATAAACTTGATAGAATTTTCGAATCATTTGAACAGGCCGATGACGACACTGATCATAAATATGGGGGCACCGGACTTGGTTTATCAATCGTGAAAAAACTTGTTGAATTGAAAGGCGGAGAGATAAAGGTAACAAGTGAGTGTGGCAAGGGAAGCACCTTTTCATTTACAAATTGGTATGAAATAGCCGCCAATCAAAAACAAACAGTCCGTATTAACCCCGCAGATCTTGCGAAATTTGATAATGTGTCGGTATTGGTTGCAGAAGATAATACCATCAATCAATTCATGATAAAGAAAATTCTCACAAGCTGGAATCTCAAAGTCACGATTGTTGAAAATGGCCAGCTGGCTCTTGATTGCCTAAGGCAGAGTGTATTCGATATTATTTTAATGGACACTCACATGCCTGTATTAGGTGGATTTGAGGCAACGCGCAAAATACGTAAGGAACTTCCGGAAGGAGTTAATAATATTCCAATTATTTCACTTTCTGCAGCTGTATTAGAAGAGGAATTACAGCAAGCTTACGATGCTGGTGTAAATGACATTGTTAGTAAACCATTTGATTTAAGTGTGCTGCATCATAAAATACAGAAGTTAATTAATCAGTACCGCGAAGAATACGGAGTGCTTTAAAATTTTAAATATCTGGTAACCTTAACGATAGAAACAAAACAGTGATTTACTGAAAAAAATGTTTTGATATCTCGACAGAAACCTTACTTTTGCAGTCCTGTTGAAATCCTAATGCGGAAGTGGCGTAATTGGTAGCCGCACCAGACTTAGGATCTGGCGCTTCACGGCGTGGGGGTTCGAGTCCCTTCTTCCGCACTAATTCCCTCTGAGAAATCGGGGGGAATTTTTTATATAGATACGAACGTAATATTTTTCAATAATGAATATCACTCAGGAAAAAATCAATAAACTTAATTCAGTCCTTACTGTGAAAATCCAACCGGATGATTACCGTGAGCGCGTGGAAAAAGCAATTAAATCTCAAGCTAAAAAAGCCAAACTGCCAGGATTTCGTCCCGGTATGGTGCCATCGTCACATATCAAAAGAATGTATGGTAAAAGCATTTTAGTGGATGAAATTAACAACCTGTTAAGTGACACACTTAATAATTATATCAACGAAAATAAACTGGAAGTTTTAGGTCAGCCGCTTCCTAAGGTTGATGATAGTAAAGAATTCAATTGGGATTATAATGACGAGTTTGAGTTTAATTATGAATTGGGATTAGCACCTGAATTTGAATTAAATTTTTCATCGAGCGACAAGTTGCCATATTATCAGATAAAAGTTGATGCAGGAACCTTAGAATCGAGGACTAAGAACCTGCGCAAAAGCTATGGCAAAATGACAAACCCTGAAGTTTCGGCAGACGAAGACGTTTTATATTCAGAATTAGAACAATTATCACCTGATGGCTCTGTTTTTGAAGACGGAATATCAAATACAGCTTCAGTAAGAATAGATTTAGTAAAAGACGAAGCAATTAAAAAATCATTAATCGGTTTAAAAGTTGGTGATGTTGTTGACTTAGATTTGCAAAAAGCTTTCGAAAATAATGAAACGGTGATTGCGAAGCTTTTGAATATACCTGAAGGAGATGCTAAAGATTTACAGTCCAAGTTCCGTATAACGGTAAAAAATATCAACCGTTTAGAGGAATCTGATTTGAATCAGGAGTTCTTTGATAAAATATTTCCGGAAGGTAATATAACAACCGAAGAGGAGTTTAAAAATAAGATCACCGAAGAACTTGAAGGAATGATGGCTCAAAATGCGGATCAAAAGCTTCACAACGATTTAGTGAATTTTGGTCTGGAAAAGGTGCAGTTGGAATTACCTGACGAATTCCTTAAACGTTGGTTGAAAGAAACCAATCAAAATATATCGGCAGAAGAGCTTGAGAGTGGTTATGGAGACTTCGCCCGCAATTTGAAATGGACCCTTATTGAAAATAAGATCATAAAGGAAAATCAAATTGAAATAAAATACGAGGATGTTTTGGCTTCGGCTAAACAAAAGTTAGATGCTCAGTTCAGGATGTATAGTCCGCAGGCACTTCCTGAAGATCAATTAACTCAGTATACAGTTCAGTTTTTGCAGAATAAAGAAAATGCAAACAGAACTTTTGAGGAAGTGAAAGGACAAAAAGTGTTTGAATACCTGAAAAGTGTTATTACTTTAGATAAAAAAGAAATAGAATATAATAAATTTATAGAGTTGAACTAGTGGTGATTGTAGCGGATTGATGTCATTCTGTAGGTAAATTATTGAAACTTATATTAAACTTTTCCACTGTTAAAACTGTATAACTATTGACTATGAATATTGATAAAAACGAGTTTCGTAACTACGCTGTAAAGCATCACCGTATAGGTAGCCAGCACGTTGATAAGTTTATTGGACGGGTAGAATCAAACTATCCAAAGTCAATGACACCATACATTATAGAAGAACGTCAGTTGAACGTAGCTCAAATGGATGTTTTTTCAAGGTTGATGATGGACCGTATCATCTTTTTAGGTGATGCCATTTATGACCAAAATGCAAACATCATCCAAGCGCAGTTGTTGTTTTTACAATCAACAGATAACAAACGGGATATCCAGATTTATATCAATTCCCCGGGAGGATCCGTTTATGCTGGTTTAGGTATATATGATACGATTCAGTATATTACACCAGATGTAGCAACTATTTGTACCGGAATGGCGGCTTCAATGGGGGCTGTGTTATTGTGTGCAGGTGCCGAAGGAAAAAGAGCGGCTTTGCCACATTCAAGGGTTATGATTCATCAACCGTCAGGTGGGGCACAGGGTGTTGCTTCAGATATGGAAATCAACCTGCGTGAAATGCTTAAGTTGAAAAAAGAATTATACGATATAATTTCTAAGCATTCTGGCCAGACTTACGAATGGGTAGAAAAAGCTTCTGATAGGGATTATTGGATGATTGCCAGTGAAGCCAAAGAATTCGGAATGATAGATGAAGTTCTTGGTGTAAGTGGGGGTAAAGAATAAAGGTAATGAGTAAAAGTAAAGATATCAAATGTTCTTTCTGTGGATCAGGGAAGCAGGACACGCTGATGTTGATTGCTGGATTGGACGCGCACATTTGTGATAAATGTGTTGCCCAGGCCAATCAGATTTTATCTGAGGAATTGTCTACCAGAAAAAACAAAACAGCGCAATCGGCTCTAACGCTGATGAAGCCAATGGAAATAAAAAGTCATTTGGATCAATACGTTATTGGCCAGGATGATGCAAAGAAAGTGCTTTCTGTTGCTGTCTATAATCACTACAAGCGACTTAATCAAAAAGTTGATAAAGATGAGATAGAGATTGAAAAATCAAATATCATCATGGTGGGAGAGACAGGAACTGGCAAAACTCTTCTAGCAAAAACAATAGCCAAAGTTTTACATGTTCCTTTTTGTATTTGCGATGCGACCGTATTAACCGAAGCCGGTTATGTTGGTGAGGATGTTGAAAGTATTTTGACTCGCTTGCTACAGGCTGCTGACTACGATGTGGCTGCTGCAGAACGAGGCATTGTTTATATCGATGAGGTTGATAAAATTGCTCGTAAAAGCGATAATCCTTCTATTACCCGGGATGTTTCCGGCGAAGGCGTTCAGCAAGCTTTATTGAAGATCTTGGAAGGAACAATGGTTAATGTACCACCTCAGGGTGGGCGTAAACACCCTGATCAGAAAATGATTGCTGTTAATACTAACAATATTCTGTTTATCTGTGGTGGAGCATTTGATGGCATCGAGAAAAAGATCGCTAATCGCCTGCGTACGCAAACTGTTGGTTACAAGGTTAATAATGAGGATGATAATATTGATTTAAAGAATCTATATAAATATATCACCCCTCAGGATCTACGTTCTTTCGGACTCATTCCTGAGTTAATAGGGCGTTTGCCTGTAATAACTAGCTTAAATCCTTTAGATAGGGAAGCCTTGTTAAATATCCTTACCGAACCCAAAAATTCACTAACTCGTCAGTATACCAAGTTATTTGAATATGAAGGTGTGAAGCTGGAATTTGAAAAAGAAGTTTTAGAGTTTATCGTAGATAAAGCGATGGAATTTAAACTAGGGGCCAGGGGCTTGCGTTCGATATGTGAGGCAATTATGATCGATGCTATGTTTGAAATGCCTTCGGAAAAGCATCATGATAAAGAACTTTATATAACCCTGGATTATGCGGTTGATAAGTTTGCAAAATCGGATATTAAGAAACTAAAAGTAGCATAATAAAAACCCCGATTTATCGGGGTTTTTTGTTTTGTATAAGAAATTATGAACGAAGAAAAAGAGATAAAACAAGATCCGGAAATTGTCGAAAGTGCCAAAAATGTTAAGGAAGTAGAGTCTCCTGTAAAAAAAGGTCTTAAAACTAAAGAAGAGATTGTAAAAAATTGGCTTCCGCGATATACGGGCCGCCCTCTTGATCAGTTCACTGATTTTATTTTGCTTACAAATTTTTCTAAGTATTTGCAGCTGTTTTCTGAATGGAACAACGATGCTCCGATTATGGGTTTGGATAAACCTATGCAGAGTGTGTCTGCTGCCGGAATTACAATTATAAATTTCGGTATGGGTAGTCCTCTGGCTGCTACCATGATGGATTTACTATCAACCATTCATCCAAAGGCCGTTTTGTTTTTAGGAAAATGTGGGGGTATAAAGAAGAAGAACAATATAGGGGATTTGATTCTTCCGATTGCGGCAATACGCGGGGAAGGGACATCGAATGATTATTTTCCTCCTGAAGTTCCAGCTTTACCTTCTTTTGCTCTTCAGAAAGCGATTTCAACCACAATTCGAGACCATTCGAGAGATTACTGGACCGGAACCGTTTACACCACAAACAGGCGGGTTTGGGAGCATGATAAAAGCTTTAAGAAATATTTAAAGACCCTGAGAGCAATGGCTATCGATATGGAGACAGCCACCATATTTTCAACTGGCTTCGCAAATAAAATTCCTACCGGAGCTTTGTTACTCGTTTCAGACCAGCCGATGATCCCCGAAGGCGTTAAAACCTCTGAAAGCGATTCTAAGGTTACTGAGCAGTATGTAGAGACACATCTTAAAATAGGTATCGAGTCGCTAAAGCAATTAATAAACAACGGACTTACGGTTAAACATCTTAAGTTTTAGCTGGCTCTCCTTGATTTTTAGTTTTCACTTTTTGATTTTTTCTCTTCCATTTTTTTAAATTTATAGAATGTGGTACAATAATATTCTTGAAACTATTGGCAATACGCCCTTGGTTAAGTTAAACAAGGTTACTAAGGATGTTAAAGCAACAGTTTTGGCAAAGCTTGAAATAACAAATCCAGGTAATTCCATTAAGGACCGGATGGCTTTGCAAATGATAATAGATGCAGAGAGCGAAGGGAAACTTAAACCAGGAGGAACTATAATTGAGGGTACGTCTGGTAATACTGGTATGGGCTTGGCTATCGCGGCCGCTGTTAAAGGATACAAATGTATTTTTACCACGACTGATAAGCAATCGAAAGAAAAAATTGATGCATTACGAGCATTTGGAGCAGAGGTTATTGTTTGTCCGACTAATGTTGAACCCGAAGACCCGCGATCTTATTATTCAGTTGCAACGCGTTTGCAAAAGGAGATTCCAAACTCCTGGAAAGCGAATCAATACGACAACCTGTCAAATACTAAAGCGAATTATGAGCAGACAGGCCCTGAGATTTGGGAGCAAACTGAAGGGAAAATAACGCATTTAGTTGTGGGTGTAGGAACAGGAGGAACCATATCAGGTGCAGGGAAATTCCTGAAAGAGAAAAATCCAAATATTAAGTGTTGGGGAATCGATACCTATGGATCTGTATTCAAGAAGTACAAAGAGACTGGTATTTTCGATAAGAACGAAATTTATCCTTATATAACCGAGGGTATCGGAGAAGATTTTTTGCCCAAAAATGTTGACTTTTCAGTTATCGATCATTTTGAAAAGGTGACTGACAAAGATGCGGCGTTATTGACAAGGGAAATTGCTTTAAAGGATGGAATATTTGCAGGAAACTCTTCGGGGGCTGTCATCGCCGGATTGCTTCAAATGAAAGATCAGTTAAAGGAAGATGACTTAGTTGTTGTTATTTTCCATGATCATGGAACTCGTTATCTGGCAAAAATGTACAACGAAGACTGGTTGCGCGAACGCGGCTTTCTGAAAGATGAAAAAGTTACAGCGAGAACCATTCTGAGTAAGCGTCAGCGCCAGGAAATGATAACGATTGAATCTGATAAAACAGTCATAGAAGCCATAAATACTCTTAAGGCTTTGAACATTTCTCAGCTTCCTGTAACAAAAAATCAACAAATAATAGGCAAGATAACGGAGAACGATATTTTCTCGTGTCTTTTTGAGGATCCGTCTATCAAGTCGAGCCCAATAACTTCAGTCATGACAGATCCATTTCCAATTGTGGACTTAAACACTTCAATTGATAAGATCTCATCATTGATCAATAAGGAAAGTACCGCGGTTATGGTTGTAGATGAGTTTAATAAATTGGAGATTATCACTCAATTCGATATCATTAATGCGATATCTGTTTAGATTTTAATTCATCGGATGAGTTGAATTCATCCGATGACTAAAAGTTTAATGCGATTTTGGCATGGCATCAATTCTCTTGATCTCAGCCCCTAATGCTCTTAAGCGAATGTCAATATCCTGATAACCGCGCTCAATCTGCTCAATACTGTGAATAATTGAAGTGCCGCTTGCCGAAAGCGCCGCTATTAATAACGATACTCCCGCACGAATGTCAGGTGAAGTCATTTCTATGCCGCGCAATTTCACTTGTTTATTCAACCCCATTACCGTAGCTCTGTGTGGATCGCATAAAATAATCTGTGCGCCCATGTCGATTAGCTTATCTACAAAGAACAAACGGCTTTCAAACATCTTTTGATGAATCATTACGTTCCCTTTTGCCTGGGTAGCTACTACTAAAATGATCGAGAGTAAATCGGGTGTAAATCCTGGCCAGGGAGCATCAGCAATGGTTAATATTGATCCATCAATAAAAGTGTCAATTTCGTAATTAGATTGAGACGGGATATAAATATCGTCACCACGCAGTTCGAAATTTATTCCAAGTCTTCTGAATACATTGGGAATAATGCCGAGTTCTTCAAAACAAACATTTTTGATAGTGATTTCAGATTCTGTCATTGCGGCCAAGCCGATGAAGGACCCGATTTCAATCATGTCGGGTAAAAGTCGGTGTTCTGTGCCACCTAATTCAGAAACGCCCTCGATAGTGAGTAAATTTGATCCAATTCCGGATATTTTGGCTCCCATTCTATTGAGCATCTTACACAGTTGCTGTAAGTAGGGTTCGCAGGCAGCGTTGTACAATGTTGTTGTGCCTTTTGCCAAAACGGCAGCCATAACAACGTTTGCTGTTCCTGTTACTGAAGCTTCGTCCAGAAGGATATAAGTTCCTTTTAAATCTGTGGCGTCAACATTGAAAAAACTCGTTTCGGCATTATAATTAAATTTTGCTCCAAGTTTTTCAAATCCTAGGAAGTGTGTGTCAAGTCGTCTTCTTCCAATTTTATCACCGCCAGGCTTAGGAATCGCGGCTTTACCGAAGCGTGCGAGCAGTGGGCCTACAATCATGATAGAACCTCTCAGGCTTCCTCCCTTAGACTTAAATTCCTGCGACTGGAAGAGATCAAGATTTATGTTCTTAGCTTCAAAAGTATAAGTGTCTTTGTTTATACGGTTAATAGTAACCCCTAAATCTCCCAACAGAACAATCAACTTATTTACATCAACAATATCGGGTATATTGCTTATCGTGACTTTCTCTGGTGTCAGTAAAACAGCAGCAAGTACTTGTAAAGCTTCATTCTTGGCTCCCTGAGGAATAATTTCTCCCTTCAGCGGTTTACCGCCGTGAATTTCAAATGCATTCATGGATTAAAAAGGTTTAAAGCTGTAAAAGGTTTAATTTAATATCGTTTTCCGCTGTTTTTAGGACGGTTTCCTTGATTTCGAGAAGGATTATTGTTGTTTTGCCTTGGTTTATTGTTGTTTCCATTGCCCGAAGAAGCACTTTTTTGTCTAACCCCAGGAGCATTTGGTCTTACTTCAATTTTATGTAAGTTAAAGTTTTCATCTAAAACTAATTCTCCGTTTGATAGGGCTTTTAAGTCGCTGATAATGGTTTCATCGGCAACAGTATCTTTATTCCAGGTAACATAAGCCATTTTCATGAAGTTGGCGATAGACTGAATCATAGCTTGTCTTCGTTGTGGATCTTCAATCGATTTGGCTTTTTTTATCATTACCTCCACAGTTTTACCATAGTGTTTAAACCTTATTCGATGTTGCGGATAGTTTAAGGGTGCAGGTTTAAAACGAATTGCATCTTCAGCCGGTTTCGGATAGCTGGAATCAACATCAATCTGAAAATCTGAAATGATATGAAGGTGATCCCATAATTTGTGTTTAAAGTCGGCAACATCACGTAGATGCGGATTTAAAAAGCCCATTAGGTCAATAACGACTTGTGCGTGTCTGTTGCGTTCTTCTATCGTTGGCAGGGTGCAAATATAGGCCACCATATTTTGAACATTTCGGCCGTATTCTGCAAGGATTAATTTCTTCCTTGATGTATTATAATCAAATGTCATGTCTGTTTGTTTTTGCCACGAAAGCTCTAAGACAATATGGGTCTCAGCCTTGGGCGTATTTTATATTTCAAAGTACAATAGTACTTTTTTAGCGTTTTCGAGCCTTCGTGGCTATTTTACATTTGGGAATTTCCCAGCCGGAAATTGCTGTTTTCGGTAAAGTTCGGGAATTTACGATACTATACGAAGTTTTGCAAATTTAAGTAAAAGTTGTTTCTGTCCAAGCTCTTTGAAAAATATTGTTGCTTTTATATCAGGTTTGTTTCCCTCTAACGTTAAAACCTTGCCAAAACCAAATCGTTCATGCTCAACATCCATACCAACCTGAAGGTTCGAGGTATCGGAAGGCGCAAATCCTGCGCTTGGGATATGGGCCTTGGGCAGTATAGAGGTAGTTTTAGGTGCAGTTGCGGGTTTAGGTTTCGAAAATGTGTCGCCGCCCGACTGACTGCTCCATGAACTTTTTTCCTGATTAAAGAAGGGATTTTCAGACCTTTGTTGTGGCTTGAAATCAAGTTCTAAATACTGCGGATTGATTTCGTCGATAAAACGACTCGGTTCACAACTTGTGAGTGTTCCCCAGCGATAGCGTGAGGTAGCGTACGAAATTGTTAATTTCTTCTCCGCTCTGGTTATTGCTACATAAAACAGTCGACGTTCCTCTTCTAAATCCGCCCTGGAGTTTAATGACATTTGTGAAGGGAAAAGATTCTCTTCTAAACCTACGATACAAACATTTTTAAACTCTAATCCCTTTGCTGAGTGAATGGTCATTAGAGAAACCGTATCAGCATTTGGATTTTTGTCATTATCATCGTTTGTTAAAAGGGCGATATCTTGCATAAAAATATCCAGTCCTTTTTCTTCAATATCTTCCCTTTCGCTGAACTCTTTTATACCGTTTAAGAGCTCTTGTATGTTTTCGTACCGGTTTAGGCCTTCAACCGATTTATCATCATATAAATCCTTTAAAAGTCCCGAATGCTGAGCAATATGTAATGCGCAATCGTATGCGGAATGTGTTTTTGCTAAAACCTGGAAGCTTTGAATAATGGTTCCGAAATTGCCAACCGAAGCTGCGCTTCTTGCATCAAGGTATTTGCTTGCATCAACAATTACTTCCCACAAAGTGAGATCATTTTTATCCGCAGCAATAATTATGCGCTCTATTGTCGTGTCGCCTATTCCTCTTCTTGGATAATTAATAACACGCTTTAATGCTTCCTCGTCATTTGGATTAAACGTAAGACGAAAGTAGGCGATAAGGTCTTTTATCTCTTTACGTTGATAGAAGGAAAGTCCTCCATATATTTTGTAAGGGATATTTAGTTTTCGCAAGGCTTCCTCCATCGCTCTCGACTGTGCATTGGTACGATAAAGAATAGCAAAGTCATTGTAATTATATCCTTTGGATGCTCTTTCCTGGGCAATACCTTCGGCAATTATTTTACCTTCCTCATTATCGCTGAATGCCCTGGCAATCTTAATCTTATCACCAGTTTCATTTTCAGAAAAAACAGTCTTTTTAAGCTGATTTTGATTGTTGGCGATAATACTATTGGCCGCGTTTACAATATTTTGGGTAGAACGATAATTTTGTTCAAGTTTAAATACCTTTAGATCAGGATAATCTTTTTCAAAATTGAGAATATTCTGGATGTTGGCTCCCCGGAAAGCGTAAATACTTTGGGCATCATCCCCAACCACGCATATATTTTCGTTAATAGCAGCCAGCTTTTTTACAATCAGATATTGCGAATAGTTGGTATCCTGATACTCATCGACCATCAGGTACCTGAATTTATTCTGATATTTATATAAGACATCGGGATGTTCGCGCAAGAGAACATTTGTTTTAAATAGTAGATCATCAAAATCCATTGCGCCGGCTTTAAAACAGCGTGCAGCATAAATCTGGTAAATTTCTCCGAGTCTTCCACGGCCAGTCGAAAAATCTTCCGACTGGATATGTTCATTTTTTAAGTATTCTGCCGGAGAAATTAAATTATTTTTAGCCGAAGAAATTCTGTTGTAGACGAAGTTTGCATTATATAATTTATCGTCTAATTGCTGTTCTTTTAGAATTGCACGGAGTAGGCTTTTGCTATCGTCCGTATCATATATTGTGAAGTTATTAGGATAACCGATTTTATTAGCCTCGACCCGTAATATCTTCGCAAAAACTGAGTGAAAGGTACCCATCCAGATATTCTTAGCCTCTGCGCCTACAGCTTTCATAATACGTTCGCGCATTTCTTTCGCGGCTTTGTTGGTGAACGTAAGTACCAGAATATTGAAGGGATCAACTCCCTGTGTTATGAGGTGAGCTACGCGGCAGGTAATTACACGTGTTTTACCCGAGCCTGCACCGGCCACTATCATTACAGGTCCGCTCGTTTGCTCTACTGCTTCTTTTTGTGAAGGATTTAACCCTTTTAAATAATCCAAACCTATTCCTTTTCAATAATATCTAAATGTTTTTGTCGGCAATGAAGCTTGCGTAGGTCAAGTAATTCCTCGTTTTTAGGGGAGAAGACTTATGCAGGTTTCAAAAGGCTAAATTAAAAAATTGCGCAGGAATTTTCGTTTAGGATTTGCTTTCTTTATCCACAGGTTTTGGAATTAAGCCAGGTTCGGATAAATTATGCAATACATCATTGATGTTAAGTATCCGATCGTCTATTTCATTTACACACTTACTTATTTCAAGAATAAAGTCTTTTTCTTCAATTAGGGATTCTTTCTCCAGGATCATCAATCCCTTCATCGTTGCTATGGGTCCTCGGATTTGATGAGATAGATGTGCAGAGTATTCTGAAAGTTTTCTGTTTTTAACCTGGAGGTCTATTGTTCGTTGATGGATAATGCCTTCGAGGTTTTGGTTCACTCTATCAAGGTTCTCTTTTTGAAGAGAGACTTCTTGGTTTAGGATGTTGAGTATTTTGTTGGTTTTGGCTTTCTTTTTGATATTTAAATAGAGGATAACTATCAGAATGATAGCCAGCAATGAAACCATTATCGAGGCGAGGAAAATTATTTTATTAGTCTTTGCTTTCTCCAGTTTTATGGCACTTTCTTTTTCTCTTGCAGCGAACTTAGACTGCTCTTCGAATAGACCGAATTTTTTTGTCACGGTGTTTTGTAATTCTATACTGTCTTGAGTATATAGTTTCTGTAAGTAATATAAAGCTTGTTTATAATTTTTTCGACTATTTGCTAATTGATATGATTTCTTTAAAAGATCACTTTGAAGTTTAGTGTCTTTTCCGATTGTAGCATAATATTTACCCTCATTTAAAAATTCTTCTGCTTTTTTAAAATCTTTTTTGTCTTTATAAATTTCAACTAAAGTAAGGTTGATACTTCCTATGACTGTGTTTAAGTTTGCTGATTTGGCTCTTTTATTGGCTTCTAATAAAAAAACTTCCGCTTTTTTCAGCTGGTTTAAACTTTTAAGAATGACACCTAGGTTTTGAAGGGACAATGTGACACCTAGCCGGTTGTTCAATTTATTAAATAAGTCGTGACTTTCTTGGGTGTATTTTAGTGCAGTGTGAAAATTTTCTTTTCGGTAGTAAATAATTCCAATATTCAAAAAATATCCAGCTTTTTGTTCGGGATCATTTAATTGATTGGCGATATTTAAAGCTTTCTTAAAATATTCTAAGCCTTTATCATAATTAACCTCCTTATATAAATTGCCGATATTATTATAGATTTTAGCTTGTCCGGAGATATTATTAGTTCTTTTAAAATTTGATAATGCAATAAGGTAGTTCGCTATTGCTTTATCATTTTTCCCAAGATAGTAATAACCGATCCCTATAACTCGATAGGCTTCGCCCATGCCATTATTAAACTTGAATTTTTCGGCAAGTCCGAGCGCCTTATATCCATAATTGAGGGTTTTTTCAGGGTTGGTTAATCTTAAATCATAACCAGATCTATTGAGTGATTCAATCCTCAGACTGTCTTTTTGGGTATATGATTGAGATGAGACAGTGAAAGAAACCAGTAATAAAGAAATGTGAATAACTAAATGCCGAAAATCCATGATTCAATAAGAACGAAAGTAGGCATATTTTATACTTTTATATTTATTAAAAAGTTACATTTTTTTATAATTAAGACAAATTATTCACTACAAGACATGAAAAGAATTTTATTAGTACTAGCGGTTGTAGCCATCGGAATGGTATCCTGCAAAAAAGAAGAAGAAGTAAAGCCAGTTAAAGTAGAGAATGCTACCATGGGAGCCGGAGCAGACCGGGTAATGATTGGAATGGATTAATCGATAATATACAGCCATATGAAACGAACATTAATATTGCTATTGATATTTACGATTACGACAGTCGGCATGGTAATAGCCGGTTTTACAAAAAAGCGAAAAACAAATGATAAGATTGAGAATATAAATATCACTCAATCAAGCGAAGGTAAAAATGATGTAGCCTCCTGGGATTAATTATTTCTAATCTTGCAATCAAAGTTTTCTCAACAGGGTTATATTTGTGGAAACTTGATGACATGCAAGAAATAAAGAAATATGTAGAAGAAAATAAGCAGCGGTTCTTGAATGAGCTTTTTGAACTGCTGCGTTTTCCTTCTGTAAGTGCCGACCCGAAGTATAAAGATGATGTATTAAAAACAGCAGATTTTGTAGCGGGGAAACTGACGGCTGCCGGCGCTGATCGCGTGGAGGTTTGTCCGACCGCAGGATATCCTATTGTGTATGGTGAAAAGATAACCGATTCTTCTAAGCCGACAGTTCTTGTGTATGGGCATTATGATGTACAGCCACCTGATCCGCTGGAATTATGGGAAACGCCTCCTTTTGAACCTGAAATTAGAGACGGAAAAATATTTGCCAGAGGTGCGTGCGACGATAAAGGTCAGTTTTATATGCATGTAAAGGCATTTGAACTGATGATGAAGTTTGATACACTCCCTTGCAATATTAAGTTTATGATAGAAGGAGAGGAGGAAGTTGGTTCGGATAATTTAGGTGAGTTTGTAAAAGCAAATAAAGAAAGACTTAAAGCGGATGTAGTTCTTATATCCGATACAGCAATGATAAGCCTGGAGAATCCATCGTTGGAAACAGGCTTGAGAGGCTTGTCTTATCTGGAGGTTGAAGTTACTGGGCCCAATCGTGATCTACACTCCGGTGTATATGGCGGAGCAGTTGCAAACCCGGCAACCATTCTTTGTCAGATGATTGCGTCCCTGCATGATTCTAATAATCATATAACCATTCCCGGGTTTTATGATGACGTGGAAAATTTAAGTGATGAGGAACGCAATATGTTAAATGCCGCTCCTTACAATGAAGCGGAATACAAAGCAGATTTGGGAGTTGATGAACTTTGGGGCGAACACGGATATACCACAATTGAACATACCGGCATTCGTCCAACCTTAGAAGTTAATGGCATTTGGGGTGGATATATCGGCGAAGGAGCTAAAACCGTTCTTCCATCAAAAGCAAGTGCGAAAATTTCCATGCGTTTGGTGCCAAATCAACAATCAGATAAAATCACTAAGCTCTTTACAGATCATTTTAAAAAAATAGCGCCTAAGAATGTCAAGGTAAAAGTTACTCCTCATCATGGCGGGGAGCCAGTTGTAACACCGACGGACAGTATTGCTTTTAAAGCTGCTGAAAAAGCTATTGAAGAATCTTTCGGTAAAAAGCCAATCCCCACGAGGGGAGGAGGAAGTATTCCAATCGTGTCTTTATTTGAAAAGGAACTCGGAATTAAAACTGTTTTAATGGGTTTTGGATTGGATAGCGATAACCTTCATTCGCCAAATGAAAAATTCGACACAGCTAATTACTTTAAAGGAATTGAGACAATTCCACTGTTTCATAAGTACTTTGCAGAGTTAAGTAATAAGTAGTGTTTGCTACAAAAGACCCAAAGGCATCAAGAATTAATGGGTCTTTGGCTTTTTTGTGATTATTTTTAGTGAGCCTTGCCAGTCAAAAGAAAACGAAAACCAGCAAAAAAGAAGAAGAGCAAAGGATTGTCTCTGCAAATGAAAGCTATTCTTGCAGGTATTTTGCTTATTCTTTTTTCGCCATTTTATTACGGATATATATTAAAGATTGCATCTTCCACATGGGTTTGGCTGAAATATATCGGGGATGATCCAAGTTATCCGTCGTATGAAAGCTATAATATTCGAATCCCACGAAATTATTCCATTCATGGAATTGATGTTTCTTACTACCAGGGCAAAATCGACTGGCAGAAAGTTAAGGCCATGAATGACGATGGTGTGAAGGTCAGCTTTGCATTCATAAAAGCCACAGAAGGTATTATGTTAGTTGACCGGTATTTTCAGCGAAACTGGCGCGAGGCACCTAAGGCGGGAATAATTTGTGGTGCCTATCATTTTTTCAGGCCAAGAAAGTCGGGACTGTGGCAAGCAAAATTTTTTCTCCAGACCGTTGATGTTGAAAAAGGGGATTTACCTCCGGTTGTTGACGTGGAAGAATTAAATGGAGTATCTGCAGCTAAAATGAGGAAAGAACTTAAAGAATACGTTGACCACGTAGAAAAGAAAACCGGTATAAAACCCATTATCTACACCGGATTAAGCTTCTATAAAGATTATCTGGAAGGATATTTTGACGGCCATCCTTTATGGATAGCTCATTATTATAAGCCGAAACTCAATATAACTGAAAAAACGAAATGGCATTTTTGGCAGCATTCTGATAAGGCCAAGGTGAACGGAATTGGATATATCGTAGATTTTAACGTTTTTAATGGAGATAGTACCGCATTCAAATCCTTAATAGTTAAATAGATGTGCAAACTGGCTGATGCGGATGTGCAAATTCCAGGCGCAAAATCGGCATATTTTTAATTTACATTATGGGCACATCTATACGATAAATCTCTCACATCGGTTTAAAAAGTCCTCATCTGCGTCTGCGCCGATTCCGGGCGTATCGTCGATATCTAAGAAGTATTTATTGTATTTTACACCGCCGATGCAAGGATCTTCAATGTGACCAATCATACAGGTATCTAAATCATAAAATTTAATTTCGGGGCAAGCATATGAAAAATGTAATTTGGCACTCAGGGCAATTCTACTTTCCAGCATGCCGCCGATCATACAGGAAACTCCAGCTTCACGAGCGGTTTCATAAATTTTTAGAGACTCGGTAATCCCGCCTGCTTTTGAAAACTTGATATTGATATAGTCGCAAGCATTATTGTTGATTAATTTGCGGGCATCGTGATGACTGAAACAACTTTCGTCAGCCATAAGTTTAACAGGCGAAATTTCTTTCAATGCAGGTAATAAATCATCATACCAGGCACTCATAGGCTGTTCACAGAATTGAATGTTTAGATCTGCCATGCTTGTTAGTGCTTTAATCGCATTTTCGAAATCCCATCCCTGGTTGGCATCAATTCTTAATATGATTTCAGATCCAACCGCGTCGCGAATTTTGGAAATGCGTTGAATATCATCTTCTGTATTTTTTCCAAGTTTTACTTTCAGGATTCTGGCTCCGGAGTTTTTAAAGACGATAGCCTGGCTAACCATATCTTCAGTTGTTCCAATGCCAATTGTAATATCAGTTTCTATTTCCCTTTTCACTCCTTTTAAGTATTTATATAAGGGCTGATTTTCAGATTTAGAGGCGATATCGTACAAGGCCATATCAAACGCACTTTTTATAGTGAAGTTATGAGCAGTGTATTTGTGCAATTCATTTAACCGTTCTTCAATGTGCAGCGGGTTTTTACCTTTCCATAATCGGGCAAAATCTTTTGCCATTGCCAGGCAAGTTTCCTGGGTTTCGTCAACAATCATTGGAAAAGCGGAACATTCTCCAACCCCATGAATTCCCGTATCTGTGTGAATTCGGATAAAAACATTTTGTGCAAAGTCCATAGTTCCCGTTGCAATTGAAAATGGACGCATTTTAATGCTGAAGCGGTAAATGTCAGTATGTGTGATTTTCATTATGTTTTCTATTCGTAGCGATAATTCATGTAAGGATAATTCATGAATTATCCTTACATGTTTTTGTCTCAACAATTCAGCAATATAAGAGTTAGAAATAATAATCAGACCATTAACTTCGCAGCCGATATGTCAAATAGACTGAGCAAAGAAACTTCACCTTATTTATTGCAACACGCAAATAATCCGGTCGATTGGTATCCCTGGGGAACTGAAGCTTTGAGTAAAGCAAAAGAAGAGAATAAATTAATTCTGGTAAGTGTTGGGTATTCCGCCTGTCACTGGTGTCATGTAATGGAGCATGAGAGCTTTGAAGATGATGGTGTTGCCGAAATTATGAACCAGCATTTTGTATGCATCAAAGTGGATCGGGAGGAACGTCCCGATGTTGACCAGGTGTATATGACGGCCGTTCAGTTAATGACCGGTCAGGGTGGCTGGCCGTTAAATTGTATTTGTTTACCCGATCAGCGGCCCGTATATGGCGGCACTTATTTCGGGAAGGATAACTGGAAAAATTTACTTTTAAACTTAGCTAATTTTTGGCGGGAGAAACCGGAAGAAGCAATAGAGTATGCAGATAAACTAACTAAAGGCATTCAGCAGTCTGAAAAGTTGAATCTTTCTGAGGAAAAATTTGAGTATTCACCAAAGGATGTAGAAAATATTTTCACCCCGCTAAAGCAAACCTTTGATATGGCTGAAGGCGGTTATAACCGCGCTCCCAAATTTCCGCTTCCCAATAACTGGCAGTTTGTTTTACGATATGCTTACCATATGAAGGATGATGCCGCACATATTGCCACACGATTGACACTCGAAAAGATGGCTTTTGGGGGCATCTATGATCATATTGGTGGTGGCTTCGCACGATACTCGGTAGATGCTTTCTGGCATGTTCCGCATTTTGAAAAAATGCTGTATGATAATGCCCAGCTGGTGAGTTTATATTCTGAAGCGTATCAATACGTCCCGACGGAACTCTATAAAAATGTAGTTTATGAAACACTTGATTGGGTAAAGCGGGAAATGACATCTCCTGAAGGTGGTTTTTATTCGGCTTTAGATGCAGATAGTGAAGGGGTGGAGGGAAAGTTTTACACCTTTACAAAGGCAGAAGTTAAGGAAGTTTTGGGGAGTGATTGCGAGCTGTTTTGTAGCTATTATAATATTATTGAACGCGGCAACTGGGAAGAGGAGCAGACGAATGTGCTGATGCGAACTAAAGATGATGAAGCTTTTTCGAAGGAAGCAGGAATTCCGATAGATGAAATTCGCAAAGTATTACAATCTCAGAAAGAAGAGCTATTCGCTTATCGCGATAAGCGTGTTCGCCCGGGGCTGGATAATAAGATTCTCGCATCGTGGAATGGAATGATGCTGAAGGGATATTCGGATGCATACAGGGTCTTTAATGAAAAAGAGTTTTTAACGGCTGCGATAAGCAATGCTGATTTTATTCTTAATAATCTGGTCGACGAAGGTGGAAGGCTTACACGGGTATATAAAGTAAAGGTAGAAAATGAATTTCCCGGTGTAGCTTTTCTGGATGATTATGCGCTTGTCATCGATGGCTTGATCAGTCTGTACGAAGCTACATTTAATGAAAAGTGGTTGTTGGCCGCCCGCGATTTATGCGAGTACGCCCTACAAAATTTTTATGATCCCGGAACAGGGATGCTGTCTTATACATCGAAGCACGATGAAGAATTGATTGCCAGGAAATTCGAGTTGTTAGACAATGTTATCCCAGCCTCAAATTCTGTAATGGCGAATGTTTTATTGAAGCTAGGCCATTTTTTTGATGATGAGATGTATTTGGTTCAGTCGACGCAGATGCTGCAAAATATATTTCCTGAAATTAAAACCTATCCATCCGGATATTCCAATTGGGCAATATTATTGATGAACGAGATTTTCGGACTAAATGAAATCGCAATTACAGGTGCCGAAGCAGAACA
>CBFGOI010000030.1:0-41266 GCA_965650335.1 uncultured Pedobacter sp.
ATTTCATCCACCAGCTTTTCAAAACAAGCAAGCCACTCATGCACAAAGTACAATAAATCTTTCACACGAAGCATCATAACAAGTTTGGCCATAATATTTACATTAATTGTTAATACTTAAATCTGAAGCCATCCGCCATTGCTTTCATAATGTCTGCCAGCTCTTTTAAATAATTAGTAAAACTTTTACTTTCCAGCGATTGCTTGGTAACCACTAACATCCTGTGCAGATTATTGTAAGCTGCCCTGGAAATGGCGATGAAGTAATTGCCAAATTTTCTGTCGAGAATTATTTGATTTCTAATCTGGTAATACATTTTCCAGTCGATTTTAATTCCTTTTGAAGGCGGAATGATTTTCTTTATCAGGATTGCATCTCTAACCAAACCGGCTGAAAAACCAGCCAGATGCACTCGAGCCGAATAGTCAGTATCATCGTACCATATAAAATAGCGTTTATCTGCAAAGCCGACTATTTCGATAACTCTTCTGGAAAACATCGGTCCTTCGAATGGAAATGAAGCGAACTTTTTAATTTTAACCTCACCAAAGTCCGACACTTTTATGTGCTTAACAACCTCCGGCCGGAAGGGATTGTAGAAGTTGAATTTTGTACCATAATACCACTCGGCATTTTTGTCTTTAAATTGTCGGTTGGGCTGGAGAACGTCAAACGAGTTATTATACTCTTCGTTAGCAGAAAGCATTTCTTCTAAGCAGGTTAATGAGGGTTCTACATCATCATCCATCACCCAGATCCAATCATATCCCAGGTCAAAGGCCTCTTTCATGCCTCTATAGAATCCCGCAGCTCCTCCTCCGTTTTCCTGCAAGATTACCCTTAAATCCTGTTGCTGCTGTAGCCACGCGGTGGTTCCGTCGGTGCTGCTATTATCAATCACTATAATGGAGTCGGGTTTTCTGCTTTGCCCACGCAGCGCATAAATGCATTCTTTAAATAGATCAAGACGGTTAAAGGTTACTACTACAGCTGCTATTGTACTCATATGGATAGTTGATGTATTGGTTATTCGAATAATTTCATTGCGCTTTATATATTTTGTTTCGGATGAAATATAAAAATGGCCGTGCAACGTCCGCAAAATGAGCATACCTGAAATAAGTCGAGTCAAACAATTGAATTTGTTTCGAAAGCAAAAACAGCCACATGCAAGCGGTAATAACCAGTTCACTTAATACCCAGGCCCAGGCAGTTCCTTCGGCGCCATAGTGGCTCGAGAGGAGGAAATTTAAACCGAAACCGAAAATGGCTCCTATTAAAGTTATGCTGAAGAATGGACGGTCCATATTTAGATTAATCATGGTCTGAATGCCTAGCAAGTCACTTAGAGCTACGATTAAGGGGATGAAACATAAAATCCGGAGAACCGTACCTGCCTCGTAAAATGCTGCGCCAAAAAAGATCCGGATAATTAAAGGAGCTGCTATCCACACCAAAATTCCGGCAATGAAAGTAAACACAGTTATAAACGGAGTTATTCTTTTAACCCGCTCAATTCCATGTAATCTGCCTTGTCCGAAGCTTTCTCCGATAAGGGGAAATAAAGAAAGACTTAATGGTGTGGAGATTAAGGTTTGGGATATTATAATCATTTTAGATGCAGCGGAAAAAAAAGCCACGTCGCGGGTAGTTTGCACAATACCCAGAATAATGATATTTGTTGCAGTGTACAAATTAATCACTACACCCGAAAAGAATATCATCTTCTCTCGCCATAAAACCCTGAATATGTCTGTAATACCTATTACATGAATTTTAATTTTATATTTCCGAATGGCCCAAACAAAAGAACCGCTTGCCACTATAATTGATGAAATGCTTAGTATTAAAGGTTGTAACACGTAGTCCTTCTGCTCCCTGACAACAAACAATATGGATACTGTAAACAACAATTTTGAAATAAAATTGAAAAGTGCTACCCTGTATAGCTGCTGCATTCCCTGGTAAAACCAATTAGGCGTTATAACGGACGCAAAACAGCTCAGGAAAGTAAAAATCAATAACTTTTTTTCGCCCGAAAACTGAGAGATATTTACAAGAGCGATTATAAAAACCAGGATTGAAACGCCGAGCAAGAACATCTTGGCAAACAATACTTCAGAAAACACCCTGTTTCTTTCAGCAACATTATTTTTGTTTTTTGCTATTGCGCGAGTCGAACTCAGATCAAAGCCATAATTGATTAACAAAGTAAAATAGGTTACAGCTCCAGCTGCGAAACTTATGGCTCCGAATTTCTCGGGACCGATAATTCTGGCGATTATCGGGAAGGTGATTATTGGCAAAAAGCTATTGGCTACCTGCACTATACTTAAAGAAAAAAAATTAGCCGCCAGGCCTTTATGGAAAACTTTCATTTAATTTAAACTATTGTTTAACCAACTCATACAAATGAGAGCTTTTCTACTCGCTGTTTTTGCCTTCAATCAATTTCCCGATTAAGGGTTCTTTATTTTTATTGTCATTGATATTCCCATACACATAGCCGTAGCCATAACCATAACCGTAGTTGCCGGCAAATCCGCGTTTAGAAACACCATTAAACACGATTGCTGCATTCGTAAGTTTATTCAGTTTGTTATTTTCATCAATCCGGCCGACAAATACTTTAGGGGTAAAACCGTGTCGAACGATGTACAATGTAGCATCGCAGTAAGGCGACAAAATATAAGCATCAGAGACAGGTCCAACAGGCGCTACATCAACAATTATGTAGTCAAAAAATTTATTCAAATAATCCAACAGCTCTTTTGCACGGCCGTTCATTATTAGTTCTGAAGGGTTTCTGGGTAATTTACCGGGCGAAATCAAAAACAGGTTTTCATCCAAATCAGTTTGTTGGATAATTTTATCCGCACTGGTTTCACCCAATAAAAACTCGGTTATCCCTGTGTGTTGCTCCACGTTTAATTTCGAATCAAGAGAAGGGTTATTAAGATCGAAATCAAGCAATACTACTCTCTTCCCCGTTAATGCCAGACTTAAAGAAAGATTGGCCGCTATAAAACTTTTGCCTTCGCCAGAGATTGCCGAAGTAACCAGAATCCTTTTTTTCTCTGCACCTACACCTAAATAACCAAGTGTGGCTCTCAATCTTCTGAACTGCTCGGCTATCAGAGTCCGCTGCCTGTTCCCAATTACAATTACATTCTTCGATTTATCTGCTGTAATCTCTCCTATCACAGGTAACTGAGTTAGTTCCTCAATGTCTTTTTGAAACATTACATTTCGGCGTAAAGATTCTTTCCCTGTAACGACACCAACCCCAGCTAACATTGCAAATAATAAAGAGGATAGATAAATCATCTTGCGATTTGGACTAACCGGACTATTAGATGCCTCTGCCCAATCGACAACCTTGCTTCCGGCCACATTTGATACATAAGACAAGGTGGTTTCTTCCAATTTTTGAAGAAGAAAAACATAGATATCATTTTTTATACTTTGATTGCGTTTTATATCAACAAGAGTTCTTTCAGTCTCAGGAATTGATTCTAGTGCTGAAGAATAACTATTATTGGTTGAAGTGAGATTATTTCTGCTGGCCTGTAAACTTCTCCTTTGGTTTTGAATATTCTCAATAATCTGTGGCCTGATTTTCTGAATTTGGTCTCTATAAGACACAAGTAAGGGATTATTTTCTCCGGTAGTTTTTTTAAGACTTTCAGATTCCATCTGTAATTCATAAATATTTTTTACCATCTGGCTTAATCCAGGATCATTTACACCAACCGTCGAGGGTACTATTCCACTGCTTAAATCTTTTGAGCGAACATAATCCTCTACCTGATCGAGAACTGAAAGCTGCATACTTATTTCCCCTACCTTCTGATCGTTTGCACTTACGTTCTCCAGATATAATTTCCCCTGTGTTCCTACGTCAATTGCCCCCTGGCTGGACCGATAGTTTTGCAAGTTTTTTTCAATGCCCGACAAATCATCCTGAACTTTCGATAAACGATCTTCAATAAATTCGGAGGTATTTTTGGCTAATTCATTTTTTTCGTGCCTTATCGACGAGTTATAAATTTTAATTAACTCGTTTACAATGTCTTCTCCCCTCAGCGGAACCTCGTCTTTATAACTGATATTCACTATGCTTGATAACTTACTTGCAGGTTCTACCCTTAGTCTTGACGCGATTGAAGAAGCAGCCTCCTTCGGAGAGATTAAGGAAAAGTAAAACTTAGCATCAGCAGGCCGGCTAAAATTGATTTTTGGAATAAACTTTAATTTCCCATACGGAGTATTCACAAATCTGTTTACTGGATAGCTCTTGTTTTCTATAATAACTCGTGAATTGGTTACCCTAAAGTATACTTTCTCTGCTCTGTTAATCTCTTCAGGCTTGTCGGTAAACACCAACACTGGCGAACTTATATAGGCCAAAGGACTGTTAAGTCGCTTTTCTTCAAACACCGGAGCATACAGGTCCAGATTTTTAACTACTTCATAAAGCAATGTTTTAGATTTCAATACTTCGATTTCATTGTCAATAGTAGTTTTCGGAGCAAGCTGATCAAAGGTTTCTAAGGCCTTCGAATCTTCCGAACCTTTATTTTCATCTTTAATTAAAATGCGTGCATTCGTTTCATAAAGTGGAGTAGTAAACTGTAAATAAAACCAGGCAGCTGTTATTGAAAGAACTGCCAATAAAACAAATAGAGGCCAGTAGGGTAAAAATTTATATATAAAATGACCGTTTATAGTCGATTCCCTCGTGTCGGTGGTTTTTCGTATTAATTCCATGGCAGATGTAATTACTTATTTGACCAGTCGATCTATTATAATAGCTGCAAAAGAGAGTCCGCTCAGAACAATTGGAAGCAATTGAGAGCTGCGTGTCGAACTGCTAACTTTTGCATTATTTGCCTCTACATAAACAACATCATTTGACTTAAGGTAATAATAGGGCGAACCAAAGATCTCGCTCGAATTGAGATTCAGTCGTTTAATTTGTTTACCGCCATTCTCTTCCCGAATAACCATTATGTTATCCTTTCGTCCAAATACAGTTACATCCCCTGCAGCACCTAGCGCCTCAAGAAGTGATATTTTTTCACTCGGAACATTTATAACTCCCGGTCGGGCAACCTCTCCTAATACGCTTACCCTAAAATTAAGAAGCCGGACAACTACAATAGGGTCTATCAGGAGCTTTCTATCTAGCAGACTCTTAGTTAGCAGACCTCTTAATTGATTCGTTGTGAGGCCAACTACTTTGATATCGGATATGACCGGAAACTGTATAAATCCGTCAGGATTTACAAGATATCCCGGCGACTGCATGGCAATCCCGGTATTAGTGGAGCTTACAAATGAATAATTGGGCGAGTTAAAAATAGCCGTGGCGTTTTGATTTAAGCTACTGACAGAAATGCTAAGAATGTCGTTAGGCTGAATTACCGTTTGAATAGCAATGTTTTTGGAAAGTATTTCTCCGTCCTTTTGATCTGGAAAATATCTTGCCTTTTTTACATTTGCACAAGATGAAACCAATAGCTGAAAGAACAGCAAAATTAATAATGCTGAAATTTTGTAATGAAACTTCATAATAAATCAAGGTAGAATGATGAAAATCTTAATATAAAGCTCGCTGCAATGCTTGCTAGCTATACGTTAAGAGAATCATAGATTTTCTTATAAAGTTTTTAGGCTTTCAATGATTGTGATTAGTTCAAATTTGAGATATTTTTGCTATGGAAAAGCTCTTAACGATGAGACTGCCTTTTTTCGGGGGATGTTGAGGCTTATCGCCAATTCTCTGCTATGCTATATCCAATAATCGGTCGAACATCAAATGAATCTCCTGCTTTATTGGTATTTCACGCGATTCCGTTTTTAAACAACTGACAAAAAACGAAGGCTTTCCAGGCTTTGAGCGATGGGTTCTTAGCTAAAGCTTTTCAAAGGAAAAATTATCCGATAGGCTCGGTGAGGTACTCGAAAACAATAATTTCCGATCCATTATACTTCACAATAATTTCAAGATTGCTCTTATAACTCAAAAAGGTCATATATCGCTGTCCGTTTATAAATCCCGGAAAGGGTTTTCCAACATACCGGATATTCTCACCGGCTAACAATTTTCTTTTTTTTAACAACATATAAAGTTCATGGGATATTTATTTCTTTTTAGTAATGGGTTCAATCTTCGATACAGAGTTTTTTCCACTCTGATAATCAGATTTTGTCTTTTTCCCTCGGTACTGGCCGGTTTTTTCTTTTCTTTATTACCGCCTTTGTCTTTACTCATAATATTATTTTTTTAATGTAAGTTTTTCCAATGTCCTGATTCTTGCATCAAGTAAATTGATATTTAGATCTTCATAATGATCATATCGGTACTGATATAATCGTTCACGACTTTCAGCACCTTGCTTAATTAAGCATTCAATATATTTCAACGCTCCTTCTTTTGCCTTTTCCATTGCACTAACCTCGCTCTCGTATTCAAGATACATTTCTCCATCCGCTACCAGCGAGAAATTTGGTTTAGAACCATTTAGTCTTACCGGCTTAAAATCATTAAATGATATTGCTTTCACCGCTGTATCGTTTCTAAAAACCCGGTAATAACAAAAGCATTCATTTATCCTGTTCATATTGTCTGATGAAATATTAAGTCAAATCACCAAGTAAGAAAGAAAATACTGGGGAGAATAAATGAAGGTGCGAGCGTTTTTTTAAAGATAGGTGTTATAAACGGATAATAAGTGTTTTTTAATTTATATATAAAATCTTGATGGCGTTGCGAATAAATCATTTTTTTAAAAAAATTTAAGTGTATATAAAATTAATGTTCCCATAAAATCAAAGAACATTCTAATGGAATAGCTAATGATTCGTTGACAGGAATTATTCGAACTGTAAAATCTGTTGCAGGCCTGGTGGCAGCCACTATAAGCGAGAATGAAAATACACCTTCGCCAAGACTTACATATTCCGTCATTTCCTGTTTGAAAATGTTCGCGCCATGGTCCGCATTTGCATAGAGTTCAATACATATATCTTTTGTCGGTAAATCCCCAATGAAAACTTTTACTGTGAACCGGTAAGAACCTTGGATGTATTCAATAAATGAGTTGATAAAATACAGCCTCTTCCATTTCTCTTCCAACTCGCGCTTCCAATTTGCAATACGCTGTCCTGTTCTTCCACTATCACCGACCCTTTTGCGATAACCTGCGACAGCGGGTAAATAATAGTTTTCTGTATATTCACGTACCGAACGGTTTGCAGAAAACCTGGTTGTCAGCCGGGCCATGCTTTCGCGGATGCGGCTTACCCAGGAGGCAGGAATGCCCCTCTCATTTCGATTATAAAATTCAGGAATGATGTTCTCCTCCAGGAGTCGATACATTTGCTGTGCCTCTGCCTTATCTCTATCGCTGACGTTCGGTATATCATAGCGGTTGTCGATTGCCCAGCCAATATCAGATTCATAGGCTTCATTCCACCAGCCATCTAAAACCGACAGATTGAGTCCACCGTTTACGAGTACTTTCATTCCGCTGGTTCCACAGGCCTCCCAGGGGCTTCGGGGCGTATTGAGCCACACATCCACGCCTTGCACCAGTTCCTCATTCAACTGCATATCGTAATCGCTCAAAAAGATAACTTTACTACTTAAGCCCCTCTGATCAATAAATTTTATCCATTCTTGCACCATGGCCTGACCAGTCATATCCTGTGGGTGGGGTTTGCCAGCAATCACTAATTGTACAGGTCTATCCGTATGTGTAAGTAATCGATGCAAACGGTCAGGATCATTTAATAATAAATTTGGTCGTTTATACTCGGTGAAACGCCGGGCAAATCCCAGAGTGAGCACTTCAGAATTAAAAATACGACCGGCATTCCCGATTTCCGCCTGCGACCTGCCATTAAGAGCAAGTTGCCTTGAATAACGCAAATGGATGTGATTTATTAGTGTTTTTTTTGAGTCGCACCGCATCGCCCATATTCTTTCGTCAGGCACACAGCGGATGTTCTGTTCTAAGGTGCTTAAAGAACCCAGCCAGCGATTCTTGCCGCAAGTTTCCGTCCAAAACCTGTCGGCCTCCGCAGAGTCCCAGGTGGGCATATGTACGCCGTTTGTAACAACCCCTACAGGAATTTCGGCAAAGGGCCAGCGTTGAAAAAGAGGCGCAAATAAACCTTTACTTACTTGTTGATGAACCTTACTCACACCGTTAATTTGCCCACATCCCTTTATTGCAAGATTGGCTAAATTGAAGCATTCCGATGGATCATCGGGATTTACACAGCCTAAGGCAAGGAAGTCATGCATTGATATTTTAAGCCGCTCCTGCGCATATGTTCCCATATATTCCTCAATAAATCTGGCTGAAAAGCAATCAAAGCCGGCAGCGACTCCGGTATGGGTGGTAAAAATATTCCCTGCACGAGTACTGGCAAGTGCATCCTCAAAATTTTGTCCGTTTTGATCCATAAAATGTGCGGCCCTTTCCAGAATTGCAAACGCAGAATGTCCTTCGTTTAAATGAATCACCTCAGGATGAAAGTCGATCGCTTGTAAAAGACGCCAGCCCCCAATTCCCAATACTAATTCCTGAGCAAGTCGCAATTCCTTATCACCTCCATATAGTTCACTGGTGATCCCGCGATGCCGGGGAATGTTTGCGGCGTCGTTGCTATCGAGCAAAAGTAACATCAGGCGACCTACCTGTACTTTCCAGGATCGCAACCACAAAGAATAGCCGGGAAGTTTGAGTTCAATACGCAGCCATTCGCCGTTTTTGTTTCGTAAAGGCGAAATGGGAAGTTGCCCTGGATCGTTATATGGAAAAAGGTAGTTCTGGCTGCCATCTTCATTAATCATCTGTCTGGAATAACCCTGTTGGTAGAGAAGTCCAACGCCTATTAGCGGCAAACCCAGATCACTTGCCGATTTTAGATGATCGCCTGCTACATTCCCTAAGCCGCCCGAATAGATAGGCAGAGATTCGCTAAGCATAAACTCCATGCTGAAATATGCAATTCCATTAAGTGCAACATCAGGATGGGACTGCTGAAACCATCCCGGCGCCAGAGCTCGCTGCTTTTTGTCCTGAATAAGATCTTCTACGAGGTCTCTTACGATCGGATCATCGAGAACTGAATTAATTCTTTGATGCGAGCTGGTTTGCAGTACCACATATGGACTATGTGTCAACTCCCAAAGCACAGGATCCAACTGCTTCCAAACTTTATCCGTCGCATGGCTCCATGACCAATGCAGGTCGAGTGCTAATTCCAAAAGCGAGTCATACAGCGATGGATATTTTAAAGTTAGAGAGTTATTCATACCAAAGCTTATATTGTATGCACTATCTACATTTGAATTTATATCTATTGTGCTAAATAGCCTCCATCGACAGGATAATAAGAACCCGTTACAAAGGATGAGCGGGACGAGGCCAACCACAGGAGGAGTTCTGCAACTTCTTCCGGCTCACCTAATCTCCCGATCGGGTGCATGCCCGCAAGGGTTTGCCGGGAAGCTTCATCCAATGTATTTATAACCAAAGGTGTGTTAATATACCCCGGGCCGATAGAGTTTATCCGGATCTTTTTATCAGCATATTCAAGTGCTGCCGCCTTTGTAAGTCCAATTAGGCCATGTTTTGCCGCTGTGTAAGCAGGAGATAGCTTTGTGGCCACCATTCCCAATATAGAAGAAACGTTAATTATGCTTCCGCCTTTTTCAAGCATCGCGGGAATTTGATATCGCATACCATAAAATACTCCCGATAGATTGATATCGATTACTTTCTGCCAGCCATCAACCGGATATTCGGCGGTTAAAGCCAAAGGGCCGCCAATGCCTGCATTGTTCACAGCGATATCAAGCAAGCCGAAACGATTTATCGTTTCCTTAACCAAGGCTTCATTATCTTCCGGGAGTGATGAATTGGCTTTAAAGAAAAAAGCCTTGCCTCCACTATTGGTAATTGAGTCGGCTACATTGTTACCATGTATTTCGTTGATATCTGATATCACTACATTTGCCCCTTCCCTTGCAAAAAGTTCTGCGGTCGCTTTACCAATTCCAGAGCCTGCTCCGGTTATGATAGCCGTTTTTCCGTCAATAAATAAGTTAGACATAGGTTTTGTGATCTAAATAAAGCTAGCGCCATATAATCCGATTGCAAATGACTATCGTCAGTGCCCAGAATGACAATGGTTTTTATTTAAATAGGAAACCGCGAAAATCAAATCAATTGCATTCGAACTTGAAGCTTACATCTAAAACACGTAGACCTACCGGCATCGGGCATAATTTCTTAAAGAATATCATTAACAAACCCGAGGAATTTTCAGACCTGTTAATGATATTTTATGAGACAGGCATGCACCCGTTATTCATGGGAAAGCCGGAACAAACGCAGAACAAAATGTTACTTTGCTAATAAATATAGCGCTTGGGCTTCCGTAAGATGCAATTGCAATGCCGGAAGCTCAGCGGCAGCCCAGCTACGTATTTCAGCATCAGGAACGCCGTCGGGTTGGGCTGCAAGGCTGAACAGATTAACCATTTCCTGGTTTGTCAGAACCATCAGTTCGACAAATCTCTTGTCAAAAGAAAGAGTGGTAACCTGGCTCAGAATGTATAAGTTCGTTGCGTGGTGACTAAGAAAATTTTGCGCTAAACCGAGGCCTTTTCTGGCAGCAAGGTCGCCAAGACGGGCTTCTGCGGCCGTATGATCTGTTATCGTCCGAATTCCATAAGCTATGACTGTATCCAGCTGGGCTCTGGTTTTTGCTAACTCGCCAGCCTGAATTTCTAAATGATTACTGCTCGAGGCATTCAAGATAAATTCCTGATTACCCATCTTGAAAATTTGAGGATTATCTTTTTTACACGATTGGACAACACACACACTGACTATCAGCACTGTGTATAAGACACGCAACTTTTTCATGGTAAATGAATTTAAATTGTTAACAATTAACTATTTACAAGGCATATGTCTTAAGGCAACCCTAAACCTGACGGCAGGTTTAGGTTATTTTTATTATGTGCATCTAAGAGGAAAAAGAACAGACAATATTTCAAAAACATTCATCTATGACCCTGAAACCGACTTTTGATATTGAGTATTATACCTTATTCATCTTTCCTATCGCAAACGATTAACAGATTATATGGAAAAAATCACATTATGTGCCATAATTCACAGCTTTTGGTTCAAAAACAAAAATCTGTTTCAAGACGCACAATACTCAAGTTTATATTTGGCAAACCAGGTGGGACGCTACTTTTGTCGATTATACCCAGAATCTAAAACTTAAAGTAGGGAGAGATTTGAGGTAATTCTTTTAATTGTTTAAGAGATTTATTATTTAAAGGCTTTTCGAAATATGCAATAACCTGAGGATATTGACTTGCCTTCTCACGGTCTTCAGTGTCGATAGATGAAGTTACCATTACCACATGAATATTTTTTGCATACGGTGCGGACTGAATATTATCCAATAATTGCCAGCCATTCATAACAGGCATATTTATATCTAATAACACCAGACAAGTCTGATTTAAATTGTTTTCTGAGTTTAAATAGTCAAAAGCCTCTTTACCATTTTGGAAACTCAAAGAATCTGAGGCCATTCCATTATCTTGCATTATCATATTATGCAGAAAAACAATTATTTCATCATCATCAACTACTAGTACTTTCAAACTCATTATTCCTGCTAACCTTTACTTTTTCAGTCTTACTAACTATTTCTCTGATGATATCATCAAGTTCCACAGCCGAGTTTATTACATGCCCCAACATTTCCAGTTTTTCTGTTTCTGTATTTGACGAATGGTTAAGACAATCTATTAAACCCATTATTCGTGCCAATGGCGCTCTGACTACATGAGATTGCATCCAGGCTATTTCTTGCATTTTTTTATTTTGTTCTTCAATGGCATCGATGTATGTTACATTTTCAGTAATATCTGTAGCCAAAACTAACCCTGCTTTTTTTTCGCCGAAATCAATCATGTTGGTTTGAACACTTACATAAATCAAGTCTCCATTCTTCTTTTTATGTCGCAGTTTTTTTGAGAAATAATTCTGATCTATGGCAACTAATGAGCGTATCGAACTTTCGAGTATTTCAATATCCTCCACCGGTCTTATATCTCTAAGTGTAAGATCTAGAAATTCCTCTAAACTGTATCCATAATTTTTTATAGCTGCTTCATTTACATCTAAAAAACGAAGAGTCTCAGGATCGAATACCCACATCGGTATAGGACTTAAATGAAATAACTCTCTGTACTTTTTTTCGCTGGAGGCAAGCAAATTATTTACACGCTTATTTTCATTCTGCTCGTCAGCTTCTTTTAGGGCTCGGAGAATTTTAGGAGCTATTTGATACATATTCTCCTTAAGTACATAATCAGTTACACCCAATTTGATTAATTCCACAGCCTTCTCCTCGCCAATCGTCCCCGAAACAATAATGAACGGAATATCAGGTGCTTTCTCTGTTTTTATATTAAATGCTGTTAAACCATCAAAAGATGGCAGTGAATAATCAGACAATATTATTTCAGGTTTAAAATCGCAAAGCGCATTCTCAAAGCGTTCTCTGTTATCTACAAGTACAAAATCATAGATCAATCCACTTTTTGTTAATTGATATTGAAGCAATTCAATATCGTTTGGATCATGTTCTAAAATCAGAATCTTAATTTTTTTCATAGCAAGGAAGATTAAGCCGGAGATTGATTCTGTGCCAACCAATAGTGGCCGATGTTTGAAATGGTCGAAACAAATCCCTCGAACTCTACAGGTTTAACAATATAGCTGTTGGCGCCAAGTCGGTAGCACTCCTGAATATCTTTGGTTTGGTTAGATGAAGTAAGCACTATAACGGGTATAATTTTTGTCCTAAGGTCAGATTTTAGCCTGTTTAGGACCTCTATGCCATCTATTTTAGGCATTTTAAGATCAAGAATAATTATTTTAGGAAGGTCACTACTGTCGCGGTTGGCGAAGTTTCCTTTACAAAAAATATAATCCAGCGCTTCTTCGCCATCTTTAAGATGAATAAGACTGAATACTGTATTATTTTTTTTAAGTGCCCTGATGGTGAGATCGGCATCGTCTATATTATCTTCGATGAGAAGTATATCTGCTTTTTGTTGATCCATGTATAGATTCGTAAAGTCTTTATTTTGGTAGTAAAAAGTAAAAAGTAGCGCCTTCATCAATTTTGCCTTCGGCCCACACCTTACCGCCGTGTTTAGCAACAATCCGTTTAACAATCCCGAGGCCCACACCTGTGCCTTCAAAGTCTTCATCGGTATGCAGGCGTTGAAAAACACCGAATAGCTTATCTACGTAGTCCATGTTAAATCCTGCACCGTTATCTTTAACAAAATAAACAAATTCATTTTCATTTGCAATAGAACCGATCTCGATAAGAGGTTCTGCTTTCTTTGAAGAATATTTAAGGGCGTTTGAAACCAGATTCACAAAACATTGATAAATTAAAGTATAATCTCCTTCCACATAACCAAGATCGGCTATTTCAATTTTTGTATGAGGTTGAATCAAATGACTCATTTCTTTTAACACCTGTGTCACCATTTCATTCACGTTAATAGACGACTTTTTAACTTCCTTGCGGCCCAATTTTGAAAAATCAAGCAAACCATCAATTAACACACCCATTCGCTTGGCATTATTCTGAATAATTTGAAACAAACGAGTTAATTCATCATCAAACTGCGCTTTATATTCATCCTGAATAATGTTAGCATAGCCGTTAATCGCCCTTAATGGCGCCCTTAAATCATGAGAAATTGAATGCGAGAATGATTCCAGCTCATTATTGATTACCTCCAGCTGTGCAACGTTTCTCGTTAGATCGGAATTTAAATTATAGATCTCCAGTTCAGATTTCTTTTGCTTGGTAATATCCCTTTCGGTGATAGCAACAGACTTCAAAACGTTATTGGAATCAGTAATTACCGATGCAGAAAATACAACGTCTATAATTTTCCCGTATTTGGTAATTCTCTTTGTCTCTAAGGCTTGAATTTGTTCTCCCCTCAAAATTGTATTTATAACTTCCTGTGTCTCTTCAAGTAAAAAATTCGGAACGATATTCCAGATTTTCATATTCAAAGCTTCTGACTCTGAAAAGCCATAATTAACTTCTGCCCCTTCGTTCCATGAAATGATCTTTCCTTCCGGATCGTGTAGATAAATAGCATCGTTTGACTGCTTTACTACAGCTGCCAAGTAATTCTTTATCTCTTCAACTTCTTTTGCAGCCGTAATATCCCTTGCGTTGGCAAACCACAAACCTTTCTTACTCACAATATTCCAGTGGAACCATTTAATCGCTCGCTGTTTATCGTAAATTTGGGTTTCGAACGAAAAAGTATCTCTACCCTCCCTGATTAGCTTGTTTATCGTATAATGTTCTTCTTCGATAAGGTAAAATAAAAGCGAAGTCCCTATAATTTCTTCAGGAGTGTAGCCAAGCAGAGGAAAGCTGGCATTATTAACCTCCTCAAATTTCAAAGTAGTTGTATTAATAATACAGATCATATCCGCTGAATTATTGATCAGCAGTGCATACCTTTCAAGAGTTAAGTTTTTTTGAACAAGCTCTTTTTTTTGAAGATGTAATTTTAAAAGCACCGCAACCTTTGCTTCGGTGATTTCTTTATCTAGTGGTTTAAAAAGATAATCAGTTGCTCCCTCTTCAAAGCCCTTCATCATGCTTTCGCGTTCCTTTTTTTCGGCCGATGCAAATATGATGGGAATATCTTTTGTTCTTTTATTGGACTTGATAATCTTAGCTACTTCAAATCCGTCCATAGAGGGCATTTGAACATCGAGTATAATTAAGGAGATCTCTTCGTTCAAAACGATCTTTAACGCGTCTTTTCCGTTAGTAGCTTGAAAAAAATTGCGGCTTGGACTCGCCAACATATTTTCGAGCGCATAGATATTGCTTGTCTTATCATCAACAATTAAAATGTTTACTCTCTTGTTTAAAGACATAGGGAGTGCAGATTTAGGTAAATCAATATTTTTCAATGTTATCCTGGTAGAATTCAATCAAATTATAATAAGGTAAGAAAATGAATTTAGCTTTTCCTGATAAAAATGCGTTCCTTTCTGTCTACCCCTTCAAAGTTTTGTTGTCGATCAGTAAAAAGAAGCGACTCTCTGTTTCCCAAACCCAGGTAGCCAAATGGGCATAAACTTTCGTGAAATAAATTAATGACCTTGTTTTGTAAACTCTGATTAAAATAGATCAAAACATTACGACAAAGAATAAGCTGAAACTCATTAAATGATTTATCGATAGCAAGATTGTGGACCGAAAAAACAATATCTTTTCGTAAGTTCTTGTCGAAAATAACGGAATCATATTTAGCCACATAATATTCTGAAAATGAATTCTTCCCGCCAGATTGCTGGTAGTTCGATGTATATAACTTCATTAAATGCAAGGGGAAAACTCCCTTTTTTGCCTCTTGAAGCACTTTTTGATTAATATCCGTGGCGTAAATCACAGATCGCTCAAGCAAGCCTTCTTCTTTCAATAATATAGCTATCGAATATACTTCCTCTCCGGTAGAACAACCTGCAATCCAAATCTTTATAAATGGATAAGTGGATAGTCGCCGAATAATATTTCGTCGCAAACTCAAATAGAAAGATGGATCTCGAAACATTTCGGTAACATTCACGGTAAAGTCCTGAATGAACTGCGCAAATGTGGACTCATTTGATATCAATGTTTCTTTTAATTCTTTTACCGAATCAATTCTATTGGCTTTCATGAAATGCACAACCCGCCTGTTTACTGAAGATTCTGCGTATTCTGTAAAATCATAACCATATACAAACCGAAGCGACGCCAGTAAGTCCTGTAACTCCTCTTTCAATATCATTTATCTGTCTGTCAGCAAATTAGATGAATCGCTATAACTTAATTCAATTATTTACTTGTACAACCATACTCTGAGCAAGGAAAGCAACTGCTGAATGTTTACAGGTTTTGAAACATAGTCAGACATGCCTGCCTTTAAACATTTTTCCCTGTCGCCCTTCATGGCTTTTGCAGTGAGAGCAATTATTGGCAATTTATCAAAACGCTTCAGTTTTCTGATCTCCTGGGTTGATTCATAGCCGTCCATTTCCGGCATCATAATATCCATTAAAACAACATCAGTATCCGAATGCTCTTTCAAAATTTCAATAGCTTCTTTACCGTTCTCTGCAGTAATGCATTTCAAACCCTCTTCTTCCAGTGCATTGCTTAGCGAATAAATATTTCGAATATCATCATCAACAATCAGAACTTTCTTGTTGTTCAAAACCTCGTCCGTTCTGTGAAGCTTACGTATAATTTGTTGTTTCTCTAGAGGAAGTTTGGATTCAACCCGATGCAGGAACAAACTCGTTTCATCCAAAAGCCGCTCGTTTGAATCGACTGTTTTAAGCACTACAGTGTTGGCAAGTTTATTCAATCTGGAAGACTCTTCTTTAGTCAGATCTTTTGCTGTATAAACGATTACCGGAATTCTCTTAAGCTTTTCGGCAGCCTTAATTTTTTCCATTAAGTCAAAACCACTCATGTCTGGCAATCCCAAATCAATAATTATACAATCGAAATTCTCCTTCTGTAACATATTATGGGCTTCCTCGCCAGTGAATGCCGAAAAAGATTTCACATCACCGTTTCCGATGAGTTCCTGAATGGCTTTATTCTGCTGCTTATTATCTTCTACAATCAACAACTTCTTCAACTTTCTATTAATAAACTCTTCGATTCGCCCGAAAGAAGAGTTTAAGTCGCTTTGCGATATGGGTTTTTTAACAAAATCGAAGGCTCCAAGTTCAAAACCTTCTTTACGCCTGTCGTACCCCGAGATTATCTGGACCGGTATGTGCCGAAGATTCGGATCATTTTTTAAATTTCTAAGAACTTCCGACCCCTCCATAACCGGAAGTTTCATATCTAAAATAATCGCATCCGGGCGATAATGTCTAGCCAGACTTAAACCTGTATTCCCCTGGTGAGCAAGAATTCCTAGATAGCCTCTCTCGCGAACAAATTTTAAAAGGATGTGAGCAAATGAACTATCATCTTCTATAATCAGAACAACTTTATCAGTATCCTTAATTGCATATCGATCATCAGAAACCTCCTCACCTAGTTCAAGAGACAGATTTTCGTACTTATAATCAGTTTTAACAACCTCTTTTACAGATATCTCTTTTTCAACAGGAACAATCAGAGTGGGATCGAACTCTAAAGGAAGATATAAGGTAAATGTACTTCCTTTGCCTTCCGAACTTTCCAAATGGATTTCACCTCCAAGTGCATTGGCCAGTTCACGACTAATTGAAAGACCTAATCCGGTGCCTCCGTATCTTCTTTTGGTAGAGCCATCTGCTTGTTGAAATGCTTCGAAAATTACACTCTGTTTGTTCTCCGGAATTCCTATGCCTGTATCCCGCACCGAAAATGCCATCACCTTGTCCAACCCATTCAGTTTCTTATTTTTAAAGTTACCTATCGACTGTACAATCGAAACATCCAGGGCAATTCTTCCACCTTTGCTGGTAAACTTAAACGCGTTCGAAAGAAGATTCCTAAGAATTTGCTCCAGCCTAAATTTATCGGTAGCGAATGGGTGCTTAAATTCTTCTTTATTGAAATTGATCTCGAACTCGGTTGATTTGTTTTTAGCAACCTCATTAAAAAGTGATTCAAGATTTTCAACAAGTTCATAAATAGTAACTTTAGAAATATCGAGTTCTATCTTGCCTGATTCCACTTTTGAAAGATCAAGAATCTCGTTTATTAGATTCAGAAGGTCGTTTCCGGAACTGCATATATTCCTGGCAAAGTCTATTTCTTTTTCACCCATCGACTTACTTTTATTTTCAGATAAAAGCTCCGCAAGAATAAGCATGCTATTAAGTGGTGTTCTTAATTCATGAGACATGTTGGCAAGAAACTCAGATTTGTATTTGCTGGTAACTTCCAACTCGCGGGCCTTGGTCTCAACCTCCATTTTTGCAACTTCCAGCTTATCTTTTTGCTCTTCTAACAGACTTGCCTTTTCTTCCAATTCCTCATTTGTTTGCTGAAGCTCTTCTTGTTGAGTTTTTAGCTCGGCTTCCGATTTTTCCAGCAACTGCGTCTTCATATGCAATTCCTCATTTGTCTCCCGCAGCTCTTCCTGTTGAGCTTCAAGCTCTTCAGCTTGTCTCTGAGTTTCTTCTAACAGTTCTTTTAATTGTGTTCGGGAATGAGAAGAATTAAAGGCAACTCCAATATTCTCACCAACTAATTCCAAAAACTGCAAGTCGAGTTCCGAAAATTCAGCCGCCGAACCAATTTCAATAACACCCCGCACTTGTTTATCATATAAAAACGGAAAAACAATGATGTTTTTAGGCTCAACACTTCCCAGACCCGAGTTTATTTTCAAATAATTATCAGGAATGCTGCTGAAAATGATGGGCTTCTTTTCCAATGCCGCCTGGCCTACCAATCCCTGCCCTATTTTGATAGAATTTGAATTGCCTTTTCTATTATGAAATGCATAGCTTCCATATAAATTTAAAACATCATTCTCTGCCAGATAAATAGCTCCAATCTGGGCCTTTAGGTAATTAGCAAGATAGATAATAATATCCTGAGCAAGTTCTCTTAATAGTTTTTCGCCTCGTATTGTGTCGTTTAGTTCGCTATTTCCTTTAAGAAGCCAGGTGCGGGTCGCGGTTTCTTCGGATAATTTTTGAAGGTTATGCTTCATATTATTTAAAGATAAACCTAATACATCGACAGTACTTCGCACTTTAACGTCGGCAGAGTAATCTCCGCCACCAATTTTCTCAGCGGTTTTAGCATACTCCTTAGAAACTTCAATTAATTGATTAAATGAAGAGGCAAGACTTCCTATCTCATCTTTGGAATCAACAGCGACCGATAAATCCAAATCACCCAGTGTTATCCTGTCGGCAGCCTGCTTTATTTGTATAACTGAACTAACCAAGGTTCTAATAATATAATAAAGCAGAAATATGGTAAAGAGCACGATTGCCAAAGCAATTAAAATATTCCGTGTGATTGAAGTTGATATTTCCTCAAGCTGATCTTCAGCCGTCTTCCGGATCGCCATCAAAGAATGATCTTCGATTATTTTAAGAGTATTAAGAAACGACACTCCATTAGCCCACCAGTCATCAGAAGAATAGGGGAAATTTACAAGAGACTGATTGTGATATGCAGCATCAATAATCTTATTAACTTTATAAACACTGGCATTGGCCATTTCCCTTCCGTAAACACTTGCCAATTCGGCCGAAGTGTTCTTTTTGAAGTTCTCAAGATTAAGCTCGTACTTACCTTTTAAAGATGAAAACTCCGCAAATCCATTACCTTGAAATGCTCCTGACATCAGAGTCTGCTTCAGTTCACTCCTTAGCTCTCCAAAATACTCTTTCGCATAGATCAGGGAAATATGCGCATTCAGCAAACTTTTCACTTTAGGGTTTTTCGAATAAAGAGCAGTATTGTTTACTTCATCTACTAAAGACAACAACACCTCAGCAAATTCATTTTGAATACTATCCGGCGTGGCACCACTCGAAATAATTTTGTTTCTTAATTCTGATATTTTAATACGAAGTGAGGTATATACGTTCGAATCCTGAGCGGCTGTGAATTGCTGAAAATTTTGAATAGCTTTATCAGTTTGTTGATATTGAGCAAATAATTCCGCTTTTGTTTCTTTTCCTTCACTAAGCATATACCCCATTGCATAACCTCGCTCCTGCTGCAGCTGGTGTATGACATTGGATAAGAGTTCAGCTTTAACAACATCCGAATAAACAATTTCTATGGTATTTCTATTGCTTATTTCATCAGAAATATAAGTGCCAAGAAAATAAAAAAGTGCAACTAAAGGGGAAATTGAAATTAATAATAGCTTATTGCGAATTGAAAGGTTTTTTATAAAATTCATTTAGTAAACATTACAGTAGGTAAATTAAAAGGTCTTTATACGAATTGGAGGATAGAGGGATTCAGTGTTTCGTAACAATTTTAGCACAAAAACCTCTTAACTTTAAAGTAAGTTACAAATCTTTTTCTTTAAATCTGTAACCCTTTTGCTTTGTAATACTCTTTAATGTTATACTAATCTCTGTTTAAATGAATTCAGCTGATATTACAAATACTAGCACATTAAGCGACGAAGAAATTGTTGCAAGAATCTTAAAAGGTGAAGATCACCTATATGAAGGATTGATGCGTAAGTATAATACCCGTTTATATAGAATAAGTTTATCCATTGTTAATGATGACATGGAGGCAGAAGATGTTATGCAAACTGCCTACATTAACGCCTACTTACATCTTTCAACGTTTCAAAATAAGGCCGCCTTTAGCACCTGGTTAACAAGAATAATCATCAATGAAAGTCTCCTGCATAAGAAAAAGAAAACTAAAGGATTACAAGTTCTTGCGGCCCAAAACCCGATTGATTATCATAATGACACCCCTTTAAAGAATATTATGAACAAAGAATTAAAAGCAGTTCTTGAACAAGCTGTATCAAAATTACCCGAGAAATACAGACTGGTATTTGTTATGCGCGAAATTCAGGAATTGAGCACGAACGAAACGATGGAAATTCTGAACTTGGGCGAGTCCAATGTAAAAATCCGTTTAACCAGAGCAAAAGCATTATTACGAAATGAATTAAGTAGCTATTACAAATCAAATCAGTTGTTCGAATTCAATCTGATTCGCTGTGATAGAATTGCTGACTTTGTAATGAACAAAATAAAAATGATGAAAAACAGCAATTAAACTTTGTAGGGCTTCCCGGCTATTTTTCATCATTTTTCTATTCCTGATATAATTATCGATACTGAAATTCTTCATTTCGCAATTAACTACCAGCGAAGCGATTAAAGTTCCATTGGAAGTTATTCCAATAATCCGTCATCTTTCCATTTTTGAACCAAATTAATAGTTTCCTGAGGCAGTCGTGTTCCACCGTTGGGCATCATCCCTGCTGCACCCTGGGCTAGTTTGATCCTGCTCAATATTGCATCAATATTAGTTTTCGCATTGGCATAAGTGCCGAGATTAATTTGAGGGCCATTTATATGACATGTTCCACAATCACTTTGAATTATGGCTTTAACCGTATTGGTATAGGTTACAGAGGCCGCGCCGGCGGCATTGACCGTAATTGTGTAAGCATTTGCGAAAGCCCTGCTTCCACTTGAGTTTGTCGCTGTGACACTAACCGAATATGTCCCCCCGGCTAAAGCATTGGTGACCGAAATCACGCCTGAATTATTTATACTGATAGCTGATGCTGCCGGCACAGTGCTTATAGAATAACTTACAGCGCTGCTACTTGTTATTGACGGAGCTGCAGAGGCAAAAGCTGTACCTTGATTTACAGTAATAGAATTAGGCGAATAGCTTAAATTTTGGGGCAAACCAGAAGTGCTTACCGTTACAGAGTACACATTATCGAAAGTTTTTGACCCGGCACTATTAATCGCCGTAACAGAAATATTGTAAGTACCTGCAGTAACAGTCGAAGCAACCTTTATCTTCCCTTCCGAATCAACTGTAATCCCGCCATTATTTGGCGAAGTACTTACACTAAAGGTAACAGGCAAAGTCCCGGATAGAGAAGGTTTAACCGAAGTACCAGCAACTCCTGATTGAAGATTGAGGGAATTAGGACTGTACGCTAAACTAGAAATAAGGCTGGCCGATACTATTGGCTCCTCATCGCTTTTCTTGCTGCAAGAAACAATGAAAAGAAGACATAAAGCACAAATGAGGTTCTTAATTGAGTAGAGTTTAATTATATTCATAATTGTTCGTTAATGATTTTTTGTAGGTACGCCTGGTCATTACAAAAGGTTGGCTGGCGACCTGAATTGTTGACCCATCCATAACGCAGAATAAAAAGAAGGCACAGGCCCTTGGTTTCACGAGCCTTAATGAACATATTGCCGATAAAACCAATTATTTTTTTACTTTCGAGACTTGTAAGATAGAGAGCAAATGGATGATAATAACAATAGCAATCTTTGGGCAATACTGTATGTAAGTAGTGCAATGAAAAATCTTTCTGTTTCTGATGTCGAATATTTTTTAACTGCAAACCGCAAAGTCAGGCAAGAGAATAAGATTACAGGAATCGCAATATTGGCGATGAATAATGTCTTGGTGGTCCAGGAAGGTATAAAAGAAATAGTAAAAGCAGAGTTTGATAATGAGAAAAAACATCCTGCACATCACTCATTAATTAAGCTATATGATGGACCTATCAGCCACCGCTATTTTGAGGATTTTCCGTTGGCATTCATACCAATCGGGATTTCTGAATACAAACACCTGGATAGTTTTTCAGAGACGGGGCATAAAGAATATTTCGACGAATTTCTTCAGGGAGATAATCCGGTTTCCAAACTTGTAAAAGACTTTATCAAAAACAATACTTAGAAATTCTTCCTTCTACGACGTTCTTCAAATGCTTTAGGGATTGCAACAATTTTTGATAAGCTGCCGTAAAAAACATTTTGGACGATCTTCTTTCCTCCTTTCCGGGAAGAATTAACACTAAAATACACTGATGATCAAAACCTTAACTTTTTTACTGTCTCTTGTATTGTTGGTCAGCTCCTGTACATCAGGAAAAAAAGCCATGCAACAGGGAAATTATGACGAAGCAATATTTAAAGCGGTTAAGCGCTTACGCAGCAATACAGACCACAAAAAGTCTCTTGAAATTCTAAAGCAGACTTATCCACTTGCTCAGCAATGGCATTTAAACAGGATCAAAAACATGGAAGCATCTTACGACCGCTTTAAATGGGAGCCCATAGCTCGTGAGTATGCATCGCTGGTAAGTTTATACGATGAAATATCCCGCTGCCCTGGGTGTTTGTCTGCAATTCCAAATCCTGACAGCTACAGTATTGAAAACGAGCGTGCCAGGCTCAATGCTGCTTCCGATAGATTTGATGCAGGCATCGAGGCGCTGGAAAAAGGCAAAAACGGCGACCGGAATGAAGCAAGAAGTGCGTTCACTCATTTCACTCAAGCAAATAATTGGATAAGAAACTACAAAGACGCCGAACAAAGGATAAAAGACGCAGAATACTACGCCACAATCAGAGTTGTCGTAGAACCAATTCCGATGCATAGCCAGGCATTAAAAATCAGCAATGAATTCTTCGATAATAAAATCAATGAATTTTTGCTGCAGGCACCAGTAAATCGTTTCGTTAAATTCTACACAACCAAAGAAGCCAGGCGCTTAGGGATCAATAAGCCAGATCATATTATTCAACTTGTATTTGATGATTTTGTGGTAGGACAAACCTACATGCATGAGAAAGAAATGGATCTCATAAAAGACAGTATAGTTCTGGCAACTTATGAGGTTGATGTACCACAGGCTAATTCGGCTGGTCAATCTGCTGGAAACAATGCTGGCGGGAGCTCAAATGAAACCAAAATAACTATTTGCCACACGGCGCCAGGCTCAAATCAATCCCAAACAATCATTGTTGCCGAGAGCGCTTTGAAAGCACACCTTGATCATAATGACAAAATCGGCTCCTGCGGCGCCCCCTCCACTCCTCCTGCTTCCACGCCAACGCAGGGTGGAAGCAGCAAAAAGGAAGTTAGAAAAGTATACGGACAGGCAAAAGCCACTATGCATATATTTACCAGAACTGTAGAATCTAAAGGTTTATTGGACCTTAGAATTCTGGACGGATATACACGCAGAGTACTAAGTCAGGAAAAATTACCGGGAGCATATATTTGGCAGTCGCAGTGGGGATATTATAACGGCGACCAGCGAGCTTTAGAAAAACAATATCAACAGATCATCAAAAATAAAGACGTGCCCCCGCCCGCGCCTCAGGATTTATTTATACAGTTTACCCAACCAATATATCAGCAGTTAACAGCTAAAATCAGCCAGTTTTATAGAAATTATTGATCTGCTGTTCTGGATAGTTGAAATATCAAAGCGAACTAAATTATTGCAATTACGATACTCTTTTAACAAAAAAATGATGGGCAAAAAGCCCATCATTTCAACAAAACAAAAATCAAATTCAATTATCGGTCTGATTACTCTACTATGATCTTTCCTCTCATAGTGCTATAATGTCCCGGAAAGCTGCATATAAAATCATACTCACCTTTTTCTAAAGTAAAGGTAATTGTATCCGATTCTTTAGGTCCCAATAGTTTGGTATGTGCAATTATTGAAGATTTCAGAGCTTCAGGAATGTAATCAGTTGCTTTACTATTCATCGCCGCTTGTCCAAACTCCTCTACATTAGTACCTTTCGCTAACACAACAAAGTTATGTCCCATGGCTTCTTTTGCGATAGTACCCGCATTTTTCATTGTAACCGTTATGGGTTCACCGGCTTTAGCCCTAATTTCGCTTACGTTAAATTTCATCTGATCACTTCCAAAAATCTCGAAAGTGTTTGAAGCTGCAGGCTCAGTTTGCTCAGCTGGCGTTTCGGTTGTTGTTTCTGTTCCAGTACTCTGCGATTCTTCGCTTTGTTTATTGCCTCCGCAGGATGCTAAAAATACAGCTGCTGTAAAAAGTGTTAAAAATTGCTTTTTCATAATTTATTTATTTGTACTTATTGATTATTTATTTTGCTTTAAATCATCTATTACATCTTGTAAAAGCTCATTCGCTTGTATGGTGTCGAAATCTTCATGATCATTTTTTCTCACGCCCATATCGCTAAGCTGATAATAAACAGTCGGGGCAAGTCCGTGTTTTCCTAAACATGCTTTTACACAAGCAAGCGGACAACCATCAATCGCTATAATTTCCTTTGCTTTCTTTGCGGTATGAACCAACTTTTTCACATCGCCCCCTACACCTGCAATGCACGACATTTTTGCCAATCCTGCACGGTCGAGCTTGATAGCCATATAATTGGCCATTTGGGCTGCATCAGAGCATCCTGAGCATGAATAAACCACAGGTAATGAATGATCAATCATTTCTTTTAAACTAGTGTGATATTTCCATCTAATATGTCATCTTATAATACTTAACTTCAATCCATCGAGAGCAGCATCAACGAGTATTTGGCATGATAAACGGACATTGGGATTTGTAATTCCCGCTTTGTTGATCGTTGTTCCTTCATTTCTTTCATAAGAAGATAAAGGCAAGTGCATTTCCATGACTTCAATTAAACATGTCCCGCATTTTCCCATCCCCAAACAATCGCCAAACTCCTCAACATAAATCTTGTCAAAAATGAGCATCATCAAATTACGATATTCATTTGCATATGTTTTGATGATGAAAGTCTCTCCTTCGCAAAAAACAGTAAGTACTATATCTTTTTTCACACTTGCGTGACTCAGTTGTTTATTGATACTTCTTTCACAACCATCATTATTCTGGCAATATTCTCCGCTCTTTTCTTCGCAGTGTCGGCAATCGATCCCTCGAACAGCTCATCAAGCGTTTGATTAAAAAGATCCAGCCATCGATCGAAATGCTCTTTTGCAACCGGAAGAGGCAAATGTTTAGGCATCGGGTCGTCCTTATATGTTTTGGTATAGAGGAGTATTGTTGACCAGAAATCGGTCATTCGATTTAAATGCGACTCCCAATTGTCATTAATTACAGAATTAAACACTGGTGCCAAAAGACCATCTTGCCTCACCTTATCATAAAACTGATTAACCAACATTGCTACGTCAGTTACAGTAATTATATCACTTTTCCTGTATTGTCTTTCACTCATCTTTATACTATCACCTTATCTGTCCCGCCGTTCAAACCCTCAAGTCTTTTTAAAAACATCGCGGCCATAAGCTCTGCCCGGTTTTTAGCGTCATCGGCCATAATACCTTCAAAATTTGAATCAATTGTTTCCCGAAATAAACTCAGCCATCTCTCAAAGTGCTTTGGCCCAATGGCTAAAGGCGCGTGTTTTGCAAATGGGTTTCCTCTGAAACCAGGAACGCCAAATAATGCAGCATTCCAGAATTGATACATCTTGTCAAGATGTGGCTGCCAGTCCAGAATTACACTTCCGAACACCGGGCCGATCAGGTCGTCCTCCTGCACCTTGGCGTAAAATACATTCACAAACAGAACTATATCATCAAGATTTAATATATCCGACTTCATCCTCCCCATATTTAATATATTAATACCTTTTTATCTTTATTAATTTAAAATTTTTATTTTTTTAATGTTGTAATTCCCAAAGCTAAATCACCATTGAACTCTTCTATTGTAGTATTTTGAAGCATTTCCTGTATTTGGTTCCTGATGTCTTTAAACTGATGATGAATTGGACATGGATTATCCTCCGAACAATATTCTAATCCTAAGCCACAACCAACAAATATCCCATTCCCGTCAATGGCTTCTACAACTTGAGAAAGAGGTTTTTGTAAAGTAGACTTATCCATATAGAATCCGCCGTGAGGTCCCTTAGCAGACTGCACAATACCTCGCCTGCTTAAATCTTGTAATATCTTAGCGAGGAAATGCTCGGGCGAATTTATACCGGCAGCAATTTCTTTGATACCAACTCTTCCGCCATTAACAGTTCTATGGGCAATAAAAAATACCGCCCGCATGGCATACTCACATGTCTTTGAAAATATACTCATCTGTAAGGCAAATATAGAAATAATTTAAATAAAAGACTTTTATATCTTTATTTAATTTAGCTATAAAAACACGGGTTGAATAACTCAGAAATGAATTCAAAAGTTGCTTAATTACCTGGCACTTTTTTGACCTTTATAACTCCGAGCACAGCGGCCGTAATTATAATATACACGAGATGACTATCGATAGATGCTTCTATAACATTTAGGTGTGTATCTACCGGGAGTTGAGTAAGGAAGAGACGATCAATCATGGAAGCCGTAACAAGTAAGAGCACAAGACATATTTTCATACAGAATAGATTATTTAAACAAGCTCCATCATATTCCCTGTCAGTTTTAAACATCTTACACAACATATTAACTTAAACGACAAAGTAAATATGCAAATTAATACTCAAAATGAGAAATATTTCCCCGTTTTTTTTATTCTGAAAAACAATTAATAATCGTACCTATATTTATTTATTGGATTTATATCAATTTGACAGAGCATATAAAATACAACAATAACATATTGTAAATAAATACATTACACTATTAATATATCGAGCTAAATTCTCTTTAACCAGATTAAAAATAACTTGAAAATCAATATCAAATCTATACAACATAATTAGCTGTAACTTTGGCATCACGTTTTTTATAAATCAGCTCAGAGATGTTTGCGGGTATATTTTTACTTGAGAAAAAATTATTACCTAAGAGAATAGAACTTAGAAAAGCTAGATATAATTTAAAAAGGAGCGGCTGTTAAAATCGACCTTTTCCAGTATCAAGCAGAATATATTGTAAATTGGGCGAAGCGTTGCCGTGTCTGTAATACCTTCGTCGATCCTCAGTTCTAAAAATGCGGATTCTACTTCAGTATTGGAAGAATGATGATGCGCGATGTGAAATTCAAAATTCGGGAGTGATTGAATCACTTCCCTTATTTGGGGTAAATCTAGAATATCTTTTATCCGCTCGGGATTATTTGATTTAACCACTATTTTTTTATCGAATTCCGGGTCGCCAATTTTAATATCTTCCATACCAAAAAACTTGCCTACCTCATCTAATAGATCCTGACGATGCAAAGAAAATCGAAAACTATCAAAGCTCTTTAGATTGGAAATAAAGCGGGTAAGTGCATAGCCACCTTCGAATCCACCACCTAAATCTATGTCGATTTCCAGACTCACGGAACGCCCCTGCTGCTCAATTATAGCGCTGTATTCCAATAAGTCGGGATGTTGACTAAAATCTGCATCTATTTGTGTCCATATATCCTCAAGTGAGGTTCCGGAAATAACTCTTGCATCTTCCATGGTTGTAAATATTTCTATTATAAAACCATCAACATTTCAATCTGTTTTGAAAAGCATTTATACTCGTCTCGACCAAAAAACCTCCTGTTTAGCAGGAAAGGAAATATAATTTATCCCAGGGTTTCCCTTTCGGGGATTCTTAAAAAACCGTACCTTTGCGCCTCAATGAAGAGTGCACAACATATTCAGCTTTTGTTTTTCTAGTAAGCTTTCATTCTTCCTTCACAAGACATTTATGAACAATCCCGAAATAGAAAAAAGAAAAACCTTCGCCATTATTAGTCACCCCGATGCCGGAAAAACCACTTTAACCGAAAAATTTCTTCTTTTTGGTGGTGCCATTAACACCGCAGGTGCTGTAAAAAGAAATAAGGCGAACCAGAATACCACTTCAGATTTCATGGAAATTGAAAAACAAAGGGGGATTTCTGTGGCGACTTCTGTGATGGGATTTGAATATAAAGGCAAGCGGATTAACATCCTGGATACGCCTGGCCACAAAGATTTCGCGGAGGACACGTACAGAACTCTATCTGCGGTAGATAGTGTAATTTTGGTAGTTGACAGTGTAAAAGGAGTTGAAGAGCAGACTCAGAAATTAATGGAAGTTTGCCGGATGCGTAACACTCCGGTTATTATTTTCATCAATAAAATGGACCGTGAAGGAAAAGACGCATTCGATTTATTAGATGAACTCGAAACTTCATTAAAGATCAGCGTTTGTCCACAATCGTGGCCAATCGGACAGGGATATACATTTAAAGGTGTTTACAATATTTACGGAAATCAGCTAAATCTTTTTGAGCCTGATAAAGCTAAAGTAACAGAACCCGTTATACAAGTTAAAAACCTAGAGGATAGCACCTTACAAAAATTTCTTAAAGAGAAAGAACTGGAAAGACTTAAAGGCGACTTAGAACTGATTGAAGGTATATACGGACCTCTTGATACCGAAATGTACCTGGAGGGATTGCTAGCTCCTGTTTTTTTTGGAAGCGCTATCAATAATTTTGGTATCCGCGAGTTATTGGATACGTTCATCAACATCGCACCGAGTCCTTCTATACGTGAAGCAGAAGAACGTACTGTTGTAGCAACTGAAAAAAACTTCAGCGGCTTTGTTTTTAAAATACACGCCAACCTTGACCCAAATCATCGCGATAGGATTGCTTTTCTAAGGATTTGTTCTGGAAAATTTGAACGGAACAAATTTTTCTATCATACCCGACTGGATAAAAAACTAAAGTTTTCCAATCCGATGGACTTCATGGCCAACGAAAAAAGTTTAGTTGAAGAAGCCTGGCCGGGAGATGTGGTTGGATTATACGACAGCGGCAACTTTAAAATTGGGGACACATTAACCGAAGGCGAGAAATTGCAGTTTAAGGGAATTCCGAGATTTTCACCTGAAATATTTAAAGAGGTAGAGAACCGTGACCCAATGAAAACCAAGCAGTTGGAAAAAGGCATCCAGCAATTAACCGAGGAAGGCGTTGCCCAGCTCTTTGTACAACAACCAGGTAACAGAAAAATAATCGGAACTGTCGGCGAACTTCAGTTCGAAGTTATAAGCTTTCGTTTAGAGAATGAATATGGAGCGAAATGTGCGTTCCGTCCGCTTACCTTCAAAAAATCTAGCTGGATTACCTGCAACGACAAGAAAATGCTTCAGGATATCATTTATCGACGAGCTTCCAACATTGCGTATGACAAAGATTCAAATCCAGTATTTCTGGCGGATAACGACTGGGCAATTAACCTGGCAAAGCGTGATTTTCCAGATGTACAATTTCACACCACTTCTGAATTTAAGAGTGCGGAGTAAGTTGAGTTTGATGTTGGGTAATCAGTAGTCAGTGATCCGTGTTTTGAAAGTCAGAGTTCTGTAGTCGGAACTTTGAACCCGTAAACCTATTACTGAATACCGATACGTTTAAGCACAGTCAAAAACCGATTACCATTCAACTGAATACTTTTAAGAAAACCTATTCCTGCACCCGATCACCGACCACTTCTAAGGCTAGCTCTTCCTGTTCTTTTTTAAGATTTTTATCGAGAATAAAAGTAGCAAGCGGAACGAAAGAAGCTGCCTGAAACAATGCAATTCGCTTTAAATCCCACTTTAAACTCCATGCGGTGCGCAAAACAGCAAACACATAGGCTACAAATAAAACCCCGTGTACCCAGCCTGTATACTTAACGGGTAGAGGGTTTCCCATAATATATTTCACAGGCATAGCTATCAGCAAAAGCACTAAAAAACTAATACCTTCTGCTATTCCTATAACTCTTAAATCTCTGATAACTTTCGACTTCCTATTTTCCAATTTTCTAATCTATTAAATTACGGCGCTAATTCTAGCAATTGAATTTTTATTCAAAATCACGAGCCTGATTTGCTAAACTCTCGCGAATACAAACGCATCGCACCCTGACTCATTGTGCAATGCGCTTAGGAATTTCTCACATATTTTGTGTGCTTCTGTTTCGCCTTTGGTTTGAGATAAAAGTGCGCAGTTAAAAGCACATCTCCATTATCGTGGTGCCAAATTCTTTTAATAAGCCCGGGCAAATAAAACCCTTTGTGTTGAAAGCTTTCCGCTATAGATACAAACCCCTTCTTCTTGCTTATTATTCAAAGGAATACAGCGAATAGTCGCTTTGGTCTCCTCTTTAATTTTTTGTTCAGTTTCAGGTGTTCCATCCCAATGTGCAGCCACAAAACCAGCTTTCGTATCCAGAACAGATTTAAAATCGTCGTAAGAATTTACTTCTGTCGTGTTTTCTTCACGGAAGCTAAGAGCTTTTTGGTAGATATTCTTTTGAATATTGTCCAATAGAGTTTCAATTCTCTCTGCTAAGCCTTCCCTGCTAACCGTTTCTTTTTCTTTGGTATCACGACGGGCAATTTCGGCGGTTCCGTTTTCCAGATCGCGCCCACCTAAAGCAACGCGAACGGGCACACCTTTAAGCTCATATTCAGCAAATTTAAATCCGGGGCGCTGTGTATCCCTATTATCGTATTTAACCGAGATGTTTTTAGCTTTTAATTCCTTGGCTAAGGTATCTGCAACCTCAGAGATTGCATTAAACTCATCGTCGCCTTTATAAATCGGCACGATTACTACCTGAATTGGGGCGAGCATTGGCGGCAATACCAATCCGGAATCATCGGAATGAGCCATAATCAAAGCACCCATTAATCGCGTTGAAACGCCCCACGACGTTGCCCAGACATAATCGAGCTTACCTTCTTTACTTGTAAACTTCACATCAAAAGCTTTGGCGAAATTTTGTCCCAGGAAATGGGAAGTACCGGCTTGTAAAGCTTTCCCATCTTGCATCAACGCCTCAATACAGTAAGTTTCCAAGGCACCTGCAAAGCGTTCATTAGCTGTCTTTATACCCTTTATCACCGGAACAGCCATCCAGTTTTCTGCAAAATCTGCATAAACATCAAGCATACGTTCAGCTTCTTCCACAGCTTCCTGCTGAGTTGCATGGGCGGTATGCCCTTCCTGCCATAAGAACTCCGCCGTGCGAAGAAATAAGCGGGTACGCATTTCCCAACGTACAACATTGGCCCATTGATTCACCAGAATCGGCAAATCGCGATAGGATTGAATCCAACCTTTATAGGTATTCCAAATGATTGTTTCTGAAGTGGGACGAACAATTAATTCTTCCTCCAATTTGGCATCTTCATCAACAATTATATTTCCATTTCCATCATTTTTCAACCTGTAATGAGTCACTACGGCACATTCGGTAGCAAATCCTTCAACATGGGAAGCTTCCTTGGAAAAGAACGACTTAGGAATAAATAAGGGAAAGTATGCATTAGAGTGTCCGGTATCTTTAAACATTTTATCGAGAGCTGCCTGCATTTTTTCCCAAATGGAATATCCATAGGGTTTTATTACCATACAACCTCTCACCGCCGAATGTTCGGCCAGATCTGCTTTTGTAACAAGTTCATTGTACCATTGAGAATAATCGTCTTTTCTGCTTGTAATTCCCTTACTCATAGTGTTTTTTAAAAGATTTATTTGTAATTTAGTAACACAAATACTTAAGCGGCAAAGTTATAAAAGTAGTCGAGGTATTTTGTTTATTGATGCAACCAATTTTATATTGATTTCGTCATTAATTATAAACACATTTATAAAACACACACTTTATAAATACACACCTTATAAACACACACGCAATGAAAAAATTACTACTTCCGGTTTTTGCAGCTTCAGCCCTAATACTGAATTCCTGCTCAACTACTCGGCTTGCGGGGCAAGCTGATAGTAATGATGATGTTTATTATACTGAAGCAAGAGCAAAAGTAATTACACCTGTTGTTGCAAGAGTTCAAAACAACAGGCAAGAACAGTCCTACCGTACGGATGAACAGCTTTACAGGGATAACGATGATACTGACACCAGGTATTACGATGACTACACTTATTCTTCAAGGATAAATCGATTTTATTATAATTCACCTTACAGACCTTATTACGATTACCGTTATTCTTACGGTTATAATCCGTGGTATAGTTATTCTTATGATCCTTTTTTCTACGACCCATGGTTATATAGACCAGGTGTGTCGGTTTGGATAAATACCAGCAGGTATGGATCACGCTATAACTATGGTTATTACGGATCTGTTTATAATAATGGCTATTGGGGGCCATATTCTTATTATAACACTTATCCGGGTTATAATTATGGAGGCGGATATTACAATGGAGGCGGATATTATGGCGGCGGAAGCGTCTACAATAATCCAAATCACAGAGCTCGGCCTAACCGCGAAAGCGGGGTAAGCAGAATTGGAAATAATGATCCACAAACCGGGATCTATACTCCTCCGACAGGCAGACCCAACAGGGCTTCAGTTCCAAACAACCACACACCTGATGGTAGAATAAGTTCTTCTGGACAGGTAAGTACTGGTTCCACATCTGCGCAACCTTCTACTTCCGACATAAGCAGACCCAGCAGACCTTCAAGAACACAGGAGGCACCTGAACCGAGACAACAAACTGCACCAGCTCCCCGTCCGGAGCCAAGAGAATATTCTCGCCCTGAGAGAAGCTCCAGTCCTGCACCTTCATCATCTGGTAGTAGCTATGGTGGTGGCAGTTCAAATGGAAGCTCCTCTGGCGGAAGTTCAAGCGGCAGTTCATCCGGAAGCAGACCATCAAGGGGCGGCAGATAATCTGATTAGACACACACACTAGAAAATACTATGAAATTTAAGAACTTAATATTTCTTACGGGCATGCTATTGCCCGCAACTTCAGGCTTTGCGCAATACGCAGAAGATGCCTTACGATTTTCACAAACCGAACAAGGAGTTACTGCCAGGTTCAGAGCTATGGGCGGTGCCCAAACGGCTTTAGGGGGTGATGCAAGCTCATTAGCCTCTAACCCGGCCGGTCTGGGATTATTCACCAGATCCGAACTTAGTTTCACACCTGACATTTCAAACAGCACTATAAAGAGTAATTATTTAAACTCAAGCGCAAGCAGTCAAAAAGACCGGGCTGGAATTAATCAGCTTGGTATCGTTTTTTACAATCCCACAAAAAAATATAATAGTTCTGATGTTTCTTCAGGATGGCTTAGTTTTAACTTTGGTGTAGCCTATAACAAAACAAACAACTTTAACGCCACTACAGAATACGGAGGAGTAAACCCCAGAAGTTCATTCGGCGATTACATGAGTGACCTGGCTTCAAACCCCGATGATTTACTGGCTACAGCAGGTTATGACAGCCATTTAGTTGAGCTGGATCAACCCTCAGGTACATACTTCCCTATCACAGATGTAAATAACACCCAAAATAACACTCTTTTTCGTTCTGGTAGTCAGTCTGAGGTGAACTTTTCTGTCGGAGGAAATTACAACAACAACTTTTACCTGGGAGCTTCATTAGGCATTGCATCGATTAACTTTAACGCGGATAGAGAATTTACCGAATCGGGATTAACACTGGATCAGGCAGGAATAGACCAGGCCGGATTAACTGTTTATAATGAAACCAAGCCATATTTAGATGCGGCGTATAGGTTATCTTATCAGTCAAATCAGGAAACAGAAGGAACAGGTGTTAATGCCAAACTTGGATTTATTTATCGGGCGAGTCCTAACGTGAGGTTTGGCATGAGCTTTATTTCTCCAACATGGTACACTATAGGTGAAACGTTTTCTGAAAAACTTAGTACTCGTTTCAATAAATCTAATGGACAAACAGAAACCATCAATAGTGACGAGGAATTTTATGATTCAGATTACACATTGAGAACTCCTTATCGCTTCAACGGCGGACTAGCAATTATCGTAAATAAGTTTGGTTTACTTACCGGCGATGTGGAATACGTTGATTATGCCTCCATTCACTTCTCATCGGATGAAAGGGAAGCATCCAACAATACTAATCGCGATATCAGAGATCTGTATAAAGGTGCAGTAAACTTGAAAGTCGGTGCAGAAATTAAACTTAATCCTATAATGCTTAGAGCGGGATATTCTACCAATGGCAATCCGTACCAAAATGGCAGTTATACAACAAATACAATTTCTACCGGGATCGGCTATAGGGTGAACAACTTATCCTTTGATTTAACCTATTCAAATTTATCCTCAAATTATACAACAAGCCCTTATCTGCTTTCACAAGATTACAGATACTACAGTTCAACAGGAAGCGGGGAATCAGCAGAAATTCAAAGTAAAAGAAGCAGTATTTTTGCCACCGTTGGACTGAGATTTTAAAACACCATGCTTAACAAGAGGAAATGAATTATGCCATTTCCTCTTGTTATAGTTGTTAAACGCCTAAAAAAAGACAGCTTTTATTAGTGTATTTCCAATAGCCTGGCTCTTCTATTTGGCTTTATCCTTAATATATTTTTCAATTACCTTACGGTCATTTGAACCGGTGGCGCGTTTAGCTCCCCCAATTGCCTGGCTGCTTACTCCAAGCTTTTCGGCCAAATATTTTACTTCATACTCCTGAGAAGAGTTCACTTCCCTCCGCTCAGCCTTCGCTCCTCTTGTTGCCATATTAGATGTTTTTTGTTTATACAATGCTAATTTAACATCCACTACAGAACGATAGTTTTGAAAGAATGGCGATTACACAGATCAGGAATTCTATCAGGCTTTAACCGGCGCTGTGGCTCCAATTTCTGCCAAACCCTTTCCTGCCACCAGCAATTCAGCGGTAATAGTTTTGGTATACGTCTTTATTTCTTCTTTAAACTCTTGCACAGAAGCACCAGAACGAATTTCTTCAAGCCGCTTTTCCCAACTTCCAGTTAACTCAGCTTGTGCAATCTTTTTATCCTTCACCACTTCATAAACAGCTAAACCCTTGTCCGAGGGAACGAGATTTTTTTTCTCTCGCATAATATACTCCCGCTTTATCAGAGTTTCAATAATAGATGCACGGGTCGCTGGCGTACCTAATCCCCCATCCTTCATTGCATATCGCAACTCCTCGTCCTCGATCTCTTTTCCGGCAGTTTCCAGTGCCTTTAGTAAACTGGCTTCATTATATAAAGGTTTTGGCTTGGTTTGCTTTTCAAGGAGAGCCTTGTTTTCGATAGGAAGCTGTTCACCTGTATCTACTTTTGGCAGAGTCGCATTTTCTTCTTCCGTTTTCTCATCATCGGTTTCATTATACACCGATCTCCAGCCAGCTGAACGGATTACCGTACCGTTAGCCACAAACTTAGCGCCTGATTCAATACTAATTTTGGTAAGGTCTTTAATACATTCTTTATGAAAAGCTTCCAGCATGCGGCCCACAACCATATTATATACCGCTTGTTTATCTTCGGATAAATAATTCGGCGCTTCGCCTGTTGGCAATATCGCATGGTGATCTGTTACCTTTTTCGCATTTACACTACGCTTGTTTAAAGGATTAGTACTTAGAAATTCAGCCTGCTTTCCAAAATCAGGATGGTTGCGAAGCTTTTCTATCAGCTGCGGTACTCCAGCAAAAACATCATCTCCAATATACCTGCTCCCTGTTCTGGGATAAGAAATCAACTTACTCTCGTAAAGATTTTGAAGGATGTTCAGCGTTTGATCTGCAGTATAACCTTTACGTTTGTTGGCCTCTTGTTGCAAACTACTTAAATCATGCAGTAAAGGAGGTGGCTCCTTTTTTGTTTTGGCTTCTACATTGATAATATTTCCGCCCACTGCAAAACCTGAAGCTACATCCTCAACTTTATCGAATACTATCTGGGCTTTTTCTTTGTCCTTGTAATTTTCGACTGAAATAGCTTTGAATAGCTGACCATTTTTTGATAATTGTATACTTACCTGATAAAATATTTGTGGAACAAAGTTCTTGGTTTCAAGATAACGTGCACAGATCATCGCAAGGGTTGGAGTTTGAACACGACCCAAAGAAAGCACAGAGCGATTTCCAGCGGAAATACTTAAAGCCTGGGTAGCGTTCATGCCGACAAGCCAGTCGGATTCGGAACGGCAATGCGCCGAATAAAATAAGGTATCGTAATCGGTACCGGGCTTTAGATTTCTAAATCCATCTTTGATAGCCTGATCTGTTTGTGACGAAATCCATAAACGCCGAAAAGGCTTTTTACATTTGAGATAATAATATATGTAGCGGAAAATTAATTCACCCTCACGCCCCGCATCGGTCGCTACGATAATTTCTGTTGCAGAATCAAATAAGTTCTTAATCGTATCAAGTTGCTTGCGTACCGCCGGGTCCTCGACAATACCATCCTTGGTTTTAATTTTTCGAACCGCAAGTTTAAACTTCTGCGGAAGCATCGGTAAATGCTGAGCACGCCAACCATAAAAGCCATAATCCTGGGGTGGCGCCAGTTGCAAAAGATGTCCAAATGCCCATGTAAACGAATAGTTTTTGCCTTCTATATATCCATCTTTTTTTATTGTAGCTCCAAACACTTTGGCCAATTCGCGTGCTACAGAAGGTTTTTCAGCAATAACAACTTTCATATTCTGATTATAGTCAATGTAATTCTTAAAAATGTTTGATGATTAAAATAAAGAATATTGCGACTCAATATTCGGGCTTGGCTTTCCGGGACTAATATTAATTGAAGAATCCGAACCAATTTGGTACAATTTCGATTCTACATATCTGGAAGCAACGATGACTTGAGTATCTCCAGCTTGACTTGTAAATAACTGTTCGACCAGCTTAGGGCAATTATTATCTTTAGAAAGATGAGACAATAAAAGGTGACTCATAAAGGAAGGCTTGTGCGCGGTAAACATTTCAAAGGCCTGTTTATTTGACAAATGCCCTTTACCTCCACGAATGCGTTTTTTAAGATGATACGGATAGTTGCCGCGCTCTAAAAGCTCATCATCATAGTTGGCCTCTAAAAAAGCGGCATGGCATTGTTTAAAGTGATTGACCAGATGATCGCAGATTGCACCAATATCAGTGAAAACCCCTACATGTATGTTGTTGAATTTGATGATGAAACTATGAGGCTCTGCTGCATCATGAAACTTTGGAAAAGCGGAAATGCAAAGGTCTCCAACCATAATATCCTCGTACTCCTTAAAATGCCTCAGCAAATGTGGCTCTAATGTGAGGCTTCCATGCTGCAAGGTTCCGGGTGTAATGTATACTGGAATTTGATATTTCTTAGCAAGTACAGGTATTCCGCGAATATGATCATGATGTTCGTGAGAAACAAAAATAGCTTTAACCTTATGCATCGATAATCCGAGCCTTGCCATTCTTTTTTCAGTTTCCCTGCACGATATTCCGGCATCAACCAACACAGCATCATGTTGATTAGCAACATAATAACAATTACCATTACTTCCCGAATTTAATGATGCGATACTTAAGGCCATGAGGGTGAAAGATAAGTATTTTATGAGCGCTCGTTCAGATAAGTTAATAACAAACCTGACTAATTTCTCAACAGGCCATTTATCAAAAACATAATTCAGATAAATATTTCAGATAATATTTTGCAATTATCATAATTATACATACCTTTAGTTTCCAAACTAACCAAATACAGCCTTAAAACCTTGTCGAACGACAAGGTTTTTTTTATTTATCTTATTCGCATAATCCAAATGTTAAAAAACTGTTAAAATTTACTACACTGCTTTGCAGATTTCATATTTGGCGTATATTTGTGGCAGGTTTATAATTGGTTAGTTAAAAGGTCTTCATTCTCCCCGTTTGAAGACCTTTTTGTTTTCAGGCTTCTCCAATATTCACTTTACAGGAACAATACTGACGATCTGTGTGTTAGTTTATAAATCATCGGGAAAAATTATGACTACAGATACAACCTACAAACATACTCGACTCGAAGAACTTGGTTTACATGATCTTTCTGAAATTGATGCAGAATATGATTTACGAAACTTTAAAGTTAGGGACGGGCATAACCATGAAATTGGACGTGTTATTGAACTGTTGTATGATATACAATCAAAAAAGATCAGGTATCTGGTTATAGAACTACACAGTGCTAATACTGATGAAAATTTACGGCAGATCCTTGCTCCTATCGGAACTGCTGAGTTACATGAGGACGATAATTTTTTATTCATCCCAGCTTTAAATTCTGATCTTATAAATGCTTTGCCAGACTATGAAAAAGGTCATGTAAACCCGGGTGTTGAAAACATGGTTCGCCTTGCTTATGCCGGAGAAGATTTACTGGCTGAGGGATCCGGACTTACTGGAAATGATGTTTTAAATGAAGAAGAGGATTTCTACAATCACCTGCATTTCGATTTGGATAAACTTTTTGGAAGAAAGAAAACCAAGCCGGAATACAGTAAAACTATTTGCGGAGTGTTTGATGACAGTCTGGAAGCTGAGAATACCATCAGTGATTTGATAAAAGAAGGTTACAGTCAGGATGAGATTGAGGTTTCGTCTAGCAAGCAGGCTGATGGTGCAAGTGGTTTGGATGAAAGTGTGAATGGTGGCGGATCTGTTGTGTGCATCACTATTCATGATGCTGATGCAGCTTTTCGGGTTTCAGAAATTATGAATATAAATGGAAGTGTTTCTGTATACGAAACTACTTAACATGATATAAAGGAAATAAAAAATGCTGTCAGCAGAAACACCGACAGCATTTTGTTAAATTATGCCGTGTAAGGAAGCTCCCTTTAAGCCTAATCGATCAACTCTCTTTTCAACTTCCGGATCTTTTATCAGTTCTGGTGCATGATGTGGTTTCTTTCTGGCATCAATAATTAATGGCCCTTTACACCCCCAATGTTTATTTTCGATAAAGCTGTTAATGCCATAAATATCGTGAGATGGGTTACTGCGTGTGAAGGTTATCCATACAAAATTATTGATATTCGACGCAGCAAAACCTGCGTCGTCGCATAATACCAGTAAGGCAATATCAGTACCCTGGTGCGATCTCAACTGCTTGTTTAAAATCTCAATCTGATTAGCGGTTTCTTCAGGCGAAACATATGCAGGTGATTCTACCGCTAATACCCCAGGCATTGCGAGCGTATAATTATCAAACGGCCTTGGCAGGCCAAAGATCGGGGGTAATTCCTTAACCAGTTCTCTTTTAACCTCGCCGGCAGCGGCGAAAACGACCTTAGATCCTGAATTCAAATCGCTTCCACTATAATCAAGTGTGTCAATGGTTGTTTTGGTGTAGAAATGCAGGTCCCTGGTAAAATCTATCCGCTGAAAGATATGGATTAAAAATTCTTCAATGTTGTGCGTATGCAATGCTGAATTATCCTCTTTGGCTGCAATAAACAGGTATTTGGCAAGACTTAATTGATTCTTACCTAAAATATGATTCGCAATAGTTAAAATCTCCTGCGGCCTTCTTCCTGATAGATACGGTGTATAACGTTCACTTCCAATTGCAAATAAAAGCGGATGTACTCCGGCAGCATCAACCGCATTTACTTCATGTAAACCATTAATCTCTTTAGGAATCGCAGAACCTGCAATATCATGAATCAAAGCGCCAAAGCTTGTATCTTCCTGTGGAGGCCGCCCGACCACGGTAAACGACCAGATCGGATCTTTGCGGTGATATACGTTATGCACCTTCATTAATGGAAAAGGATGGGTGAGGCTATAATATCCTAGATGATCACCAAAGGGCCCTTCAGGTTTATTTTCATTAGGATAAACAGTTCCGGTAATCACGAAATCGGCATCTGCAGAAATACAAAAGCCTTCTTTATCATAAAAGTATCTGAACCGGCGATTTCCAAGGGCGCCGGCGAAAGTCATTTCTGAAAGTCCCTCCGGCAAGGGCATTACCGCGGCTAGAGGATGCGAAGGTGGCCCACCCACAAAAATACTTACTTTGAGGGGCTGACCTTTTGAATTTGCCTTTGATTGATGCACACCAATACCTCTGTGCAACTGGTAATGCAAACCAATTTCGCTATCCTTAACGTAATCATTGCCACTTAGTTGAATGCGGTACATCCCTAAATTAGCATTCATCACACCCGGCTTGTCGATATCTTCGGTATAAACCTGAGGCATTGTTATAAATGCTCCGCCATCCATGGGCCAGTTTACGATTTGTGGCAATTCTGAAATGGAAGTTTTTTCTGCCAGTATGGGTGCATTCCATTGACCTTTCCACGGAAGTGCTGAAAAGGCAGTCAAGGCCACATTTAAATATTTAAATGGATTTTTAGTCGCTTTTATTGGATCTGATTTTAAATCGACCAATATCTTTATTTTATCAAGCGTATCCCTGAAAAGAAACTTTGAGCGATCAAGGGTTCCGAAAAGATTAGAAACTGCCGGGAACTTGCACCCTTTTATATTTTCAAAAAAAATAGCCGGGCCTTTGTTTTCATATACTCTGAGATGTATAGCAGCCATTTCTAAATGTGGATCGACCTCTTCTTTAATTCGAACAAGATGACCGTGCTTTTCAAGGTCGCTTACACACTCTGATAAACTTTTGTATCCCATGATCCAAAGGTAATAATAACGAAATTTCTATACGGCAAAGTAATCACATTCAAAAAAATGGCATTTCTCTTATCATGACTCTACAGGTTCCGGTGTCTCTTCCAGCGCTGTATTGATCTCTTTTCTGCTGTACACTTCTATCCTGTCAAGAGCCTTAATTGCAATCGTAAGCCATATTATTCCCATACAAAACCCGGCAATAACATCACTGGCATAGTGCACCTTAAGGTAAACTCTACTTAT
>CBFGOI010000031.1:0-40753 GCA_965650335.1 uncultured Pedobacter sp.
TTATGGTATAATTGAGGCGGACTGCTGCGTTCTTCTAAGGTGACCACATTGTCCAGCTGAATTAACTGACCGGTTTGGCTTCTCACAAATAAGGACGTTAAATCGAGAGGATCATCTCTGTCTTCGCGTTCAAATTGGCCCATAACCTGATATTGGCGGCCATTCATCATAAAGTAACCAAAGCGTTGGCCGCTTAATGACAATTGGAGTGTTTGCGCGATATCCAAGACCGAAACACCTAAACTTTGAGCCTTTTCACGATCAATAGTAATATTAATCTCAGGCTTATCAAACTTCAAATTTACATCGACCATAGAAAAAGTTGGATCCGCATCAGCTTCATCCATAAACTGAGGTATTTTTTCCCGAAGCTTCTCAAAGTTAGGTGCCTGAATAATGTATTGAATCGGTTGTCCCCCGCGTCGGTTTACGGAGATCGTTGGCTGCTGCGTAACAGAGACCCGCGCTTCTGAATACTTTTTCGTGATTTTTGTTAACTGTTCCGCTATTTCTTGTTGTGAACGCTTCCGTTCATTGGGTTGCTTTAAACCGATCCTTACCATGCCACTATTTACAGAGCCTGAACCGCTAAATCCGGGAGCAGTAATAACAAGGGCTACTTGCTTCTCGGGCACAGAATCATTTATAACCTGGGTTAGCTCCTGCATAAAACGATCTGTATAATCGTAAGATGCGCCTTCCTGAGCGGACACTTGCAGCCTGAGCATACTTCTGTCATCCAGAGGCGCAGTTTCTTTTACAAGCTTCGAGTAAAAGAAAACAGTGATTGCTAAACACAGAAAAATGATCGGGAAACTTAACCAGCGCTTTTTCATGAAATTTTCCAAAGCATCTGCATACCCGGAGTTCATTTTCTGAAAATACGGCTCGCTCCATACATAGAATCTTGACTTTCTTTGTTCACCGCCTTTCATCAAATAGGCGTTAAGCATTGGAGTTAAGGTTAGAGATACAAAGGCCGATATTAAAACCGCCGACCCGATGACGACTCCAAACTCCCGGAATAAGCGCCCTACAAAGCCTTCCAGGAAAATCACCGGAAGGAATACGGCAGCAAGGGTAATCGAGATGGAGATTACGGCCATAAAAATTTCGTTCGATCCTTTAATAGCCGCTTCGATTGGCGACATTCCCGCTTCCACCTTTTTATAAATATTTTCTGTTACCACGATGCCGTCATCGACAACCAGACCGGTTGCCAAAACAATAGCCAGCAAGGTTAAAACGTTAACAGAAAAGCCTGCCAGGTACATTATAAAAAAGGTTGCTATGAGCGAAACCGGAATATCAATTAAAGGCCTGAAGGCGATTCCCCAGTCGCGGAAGAACAAGTAAATAATTAAAATCACCAGAATTAGCGCTACCAAAATTGTCTCCGCAACTTCGACAACCGACTTTTTAATGAATAATGTATTATCCATTGCAATGTTCAATTGCAAATCTTTGGGTGCTTCGTTCTTTAGTCTTTCAAATTCTTGGTAAAACTTTGATGCTATCTCCAGATAATTTGTTCCTGGTTGAGGAATTATAGCCAGCCCAATCATCGGCTGACCCGACTCACTCATTTTTGTTTCTAGGTTTTCTGGTCCAAGCTCTGCCGAACCAATATCGCTGTAGCGGATAATTTTATCTCCGTCTGATTTTACTATAAGATTATTAAACTGTTCCTCAGTGGACAAATTACCAATGGTTTTCACCACCAATTCTGTATTGGCACCTGTAACTTTTCCCGAAGGCAACTCAATATTCTGCCGGTTCAGAGCATTCCTTACATCAGATACGGTGAGTCCGTAAGAAGCAAGTTTGGCTGGGTTTAACCATAAACGCATAGCGAATCGTTTTTGACCCCAGATTTGAACGCTACTCACGCCCGGAATGGTTTGAAAACGTTGCGAAAGCACATTTTCCGCATAATCACTCAGTTCCAACTGATCGCGTGTGGTGCTCTGAACAGTCATTGTAAGAATTGGATCAGAATCTGCGTCGGCTTTAGAAACTACCGGAGGCGAGTCAATGTCATCGGGTAAATTACGAACCGCTTGTGAGACTTTATCACGCACATCATTGGCAGCTTCCTCTAAGTTTTTACTAAGATTAAACTCGATAGTGATGCGACTGGAACCCTGATTACTTGAAGATGTTATATTGCGTATTCCATCAATTGAATTTATAGCTTTTTCCAGGGGCTCGGTAATCTGCGATTCGATGATATCCGAATTAGCCCCGGAATAATTGGTTCTTACCGATACAATAGCCGGATCGATCGAGGGAAACTCTCTAATACCTAAAAATGTATAACCAATTACTCCAAATAGAATAAGCATAAGGTTAATTACGATAGTAAAAACCGGCCGCCTTATGCTTGTAGTTGATAAACTCATAATTTCACATTCTTCCTATTTCCGGTATTCACCTTTACTTTACTCCCGTCTTTTAAAGACATGATACCGGTCGTTAATACCGTATCTCCAGCCTTTAATCCGGAAATAACTAAAATTTCTTTTTCCGTTCTGGTAGATGTTTGCACCATTACTTCTTTTGCTTTTCCACTGTCCGTTACAAATACTTTTTTTCCGTCCTGAACCGGAATTATTGCTTCTGTTGGAATTAAAATCGCATCCTCTATGGTTGCCAAGGGTAATGAAATACTAGCAAATGAACCGGGAATTAATACGCCACCTGGATTATCCGCTTTGGCTCGCAGCTGTAAAGTTCGCGTTGCGGCTTCGATACGTGGTTCAATTGCATACACTCTTGCGGTATAAGTCTGGGCAGAGCCAGCCACCGAAAAATTAATTGTTGCGCCTGCTTTAACCTTTCCCGAATATTTTTCGGGAACAGAAAAAGTGATTTTTACCGGATTCAAACTCACCAAATTGGTGATCGGCATAGATGGAGTAACATATTCTCCGACAGAAACTGATCTTAAACCTATTCTTCCGCTAAACGGAGCACTTACAACTGTTTTTGCCAGCTGCGCACGAATTAACTGGCTTTGCGCCTTGGCCGTCCGGAAATCCGCTGACGCAATATCATACTCTTCACGGCTTATAGCCTCCTTCTGCAGCAACAAACGTGCACGTCTTTCATTCTCGGCCGCTAAATTCTGTTTTGTATTTGCCTGTGCTAACTGCGCCCTGAGTTCCGAATCGTCTATCTTAACTAATGTCTGACCTCTCCTTACATTCGATCCTTCATTAAAATATATTCCTTTTATAATACCCGGTACCTCGCTTATGATCCGCACCTCTTCATTCGCATCAATTGAACCTGTTACTGTAAGCGAATTTTCAAAGCTTACAGGGCTTACCACAATACCATTCACGCTCATTGGTCGTTGGTCTCCCCCTCCAGCACGGCCTCCTTTTCCGGAACTGCCTGGTCCGGCGATTTTGTGATTCTCTGAAATGCGATATAAGATCAAAGAAACAAAGCCGAGGGCGAGTACAGTGTAAATAATGTATTTAATTTTCATCAGGATTCCTTTGTTTTTTACATGAAGCTCTCACGAGTTTATTCATTCCGTTTGTGGGGTGCAAATTCATGATGGTTTTATCTTAACTTTTATAATTTATTGCATTTTCAGCAGTTTTCGCGTCCGACAAATTACTGCTAATCTGTTGCAGTACAACAAAAAATGTTTCAATCTGACCCTTAATATATTTTCCACCGACTTATTATTCAGTCTGATTATTGCTTGTTCAATTTTCGGAATTATTCCTCTGGCTTTTTCTGTCAATTTAATCAGATGCTGGCGTCTGTCCCTTTCATTGATCGTGCGTACGACGTAGCCTTTATCCGACAAATAATCAATTATACTCACATATATGACTTATCCACTTCCAATAATTCACTTAGTGTTTTTTGCGTCAATTGCTCGGTATAACGATTAATCAGCACCCGGACAAACTGGTATCGGTCAATATTCATTTCTCCCGTTTCTTTCGAAAAGAGTCCTGCATATTTATTACCGGCAGAAAGTAGTAAATGAGCCACTGGATGTTGAATGTTCAAATAGAGTACAAAAATACCTATGCCCAAACCAACTAGTTGAAAGTACCAAGTATTTTACAGATGTTAATCAAGTTCTGACCAGCGGTATAATTTTTTTGATTAAAATTGGATAATGAAGCAAGTTTTAATTTATCCGCTTATTTATATTTTATTTATGGCTTTAAACACGGAAGACAGTTACGCTCAATCCGAAATATCTTATAATGTGTCATTTCCGGAAGCACAGGCTCATTATGTTGATATTGAAATGAATATCAAAGGCATCAAAACAGATTTTATTGATGTGAGAATGCCTGTTTGGACGCCTGGCTCTTATTTGGTGAGAGAATTTGCAAAGAACATAGAAAGCTTATCCGCAAAAAACGTTTCTGGTTCGTCATTATCTTCTTCAAAAATCAACAAAAATACATGGCGTATTACGAATACAAAAAACCAAAACATCAATATAAACTACCGCGTATATGCTTTTGAACTGTCAGTAAGAACGAGCTTTGTAGATGCGTCTCATGCTTTTTTATCACCCAGCGGTTTGTTGATGTATCCTGAGGGAATGATTAAATCACCTTCGACGGTAACAATAAAACCGTATAAAAACTGGGAGAAGATTTCAACTGGATTGGACCCTGTAAAAGGGAAAAACAATACCTTTTATGCGCCGGATTACGACATCCTTTACGATTCACCCCTGGAGGTTGGTAACCATGACACTTTCGACTTTATGGCCGCAGGCGTAAAACATGAAGTGGCTATGTACGGCGGCGGGAATTATAAAAAGGCTGATTTAGTTGAAGATATGAAAAAGATCATTGAAACTGAAACGGATATATTTGAGGAAAACCCTAACAAACGTTATGTATTTATCATCCATAATACTTCGGCTGGCGGTGGCGGGTTAGAACATCTCAACTCAACTGTACTGGGGGCTGTCAGGTTGGGGTACGCTGAGGAAGATCAGTATAAAAGCTTTTTAGGACTGGTGGCGCATGAATACTTTCACTTGTGGAATGTGAAAAGATTAAGGCCACAGGCTTTGGGCCCATTCGATTATAGCAATGAAAATTATACCAGCAATTTATGGATAGCAGAAGGATTCACAGCTTATTTTGATAATTTAATTCTTCGCCGTGCCGGAATCTATTCTCCTGAAAGATACATTGCAAGCCTTGTTTCAGATATTAATACGGTCGTAAATCAGCCCGGAAATGGAGTCCAGCCTGTTAGTGACGCCAGTTTCGATGCCTGGATTAAATATTACAGGCCTAACGAGAACTCTAAAAACAGCACAATTTCATATTACGATAAAGGAGCTTTAATCGGGATGATTTTAGACCTGGAAATCCTCAATGCAACCAAAGGTGCAAAACGCCTGGATGATGTAATGAAGGCCATGTATGATGAATATTATAAAAATAAGACACGTGGTTATACCGATGCGGAATTTAAAGCAATGGCAGAAAAAATTGCAGGAAAATCACTTGATGATATTTATAGGAAATATATAAATGGAACCGAATCCATAAGTTTTAACTCCTATTTGGGTTATGCCGGATTATACCTTGTAAACGAATATGAGGGCAAAGAAAACCCATCGCTTGGAGTGGCTACGGCAGTAAAGGATGGTAAAGTAATAATCACAGCAGTGCAAAGAGGGAGTGCCGCCTGGAACGATGGCCTGAATGTAAATGATGAACTCATTGCTATTAATGATTACAGAATTACCGGAGCCACCGATACAAAAGGCGTCAGCGATTTAGTGAAAAACATTTCATCCAAAAAGGTGGGTGAAAAGATTAAGGCTATAATTTCCAGAGATGGAATAATCAAAACAGTAGATATCACTATTGCCCGGGCAGTCGCAGGAAAATATAGTATAGAAATTGATAAAAGCGCTACTGACGAACAATTGGCGATACGCAAAATATGGTTGAGTTTGTAATCCAGTAAAACAAACCCTTAAAAAGAAGCCTTCCCGGCCTCAAAGACCCTAAGTACAAGGAAGTGCAACGCCTCAAAGCGTTGCCTCTTCGGCTCTTTCTTGCAAAACCTATTTCTGAGCGTAAATCACACCTTTGCGAACAATCTTCCGGCCCGAGGCTTCAACTATTTTCTCGGGCGGGTGGTTCCAGCTGGCATCTCCATCATGCGTAAACTTGGTAATTACAGTATGCGTATTTACATCAGTTAAAGTCGCATCAAGAAACATGTTATAGGTTTTTGCGCCGTTATTTACCGACGTATTCTGCGTTCCATTATTTAAAATATTGCCCAACACCGTTGTAGCAACACCAATTCCGAACGAAGCGGCATCAGACATAATTCTATTCTTTTTAACCCTAAGCTTTAATACCATATCAGCGCCAAGTAATTTGCCCAGGCTGTCAGGATTCATTTTCCACGACTCTCTGATATCAATACCCTGTTGCCGTAATTTACTATTCACCTGTTCTACATTCATAAGATCAACATACTTTTTCCTGTTATTTTTTTTCGATTTGAACAAGTATTGGTTATAAAATTCCTGTTGAATGAGTTTGCTTTCAGATTCTTCCGTCTTTCTGATCTTTGATTCATCGAAATTTGCAGGCATGCGTCCTGTAAGCTCTACTACAGCGGGCAGAATGGCAACCTTTTTCCCCTCAAGGTCCACCTGATCTAACCAGGCTTTATTATTATATACTTTTGTCGAACACGCTTGGAACAAAACTGCCGACAGCAGCAGAGCAACTAATGTAAATCTTTTCATTTGTGATATGATTGTGTGTTTAATAAAGACGAATTTAAACCCGAGAAAGTTACAAGGCGTTAAACATTAAAGAAAATAAGCTATAAATGAATATCTTCGTTATCAACAAATACCAGATAAAGGAACCTGAACTTTCATTCGATGATACGCTGCCTTGTTGTTGATGACGAACCCTTAGCTCTTGATATACTTACTGATTATATCGAGAAAGTTCCTTTTTTAAAACTGGTAACGGCAACAACAAGTGCTTTCGAAGCTTTAGCAATAGCCCAAAAAGAGGAAGTAGACCTGATTTTTCTTGATGTTCAGATGCCCGAGCTTACCGGGATCCAATTCTTAAAGGTCCTTAATGGAAAATGCAGCGTAATTCTTACTACGGCCTATTCGCAGTATGCTTTGGATGGATATGAATTGGATGTAGCCGACTATCTCCTCAAGCCAATTGCATTCGACAGATTTTACAAATCTGTTCTAAAAGTGCAAAACACAATTCAACAAGCAAATCCCCTGGCAACTGCATCCAAAAAAATAGACAACGGTATCAATTCTTTTATATTCGTAAAAACTGAACATAAAATTCAAAAAATTTACCTCGACGATATTCTGTATATCGAAGGATTAAAAGATTATATCTCCATTTTTACGAAAAATGAACGTATTATTACCCTCCAACACATGAAAAAGATGGAGGAAAATTTGCCGGCCGGCCGATTTATCAGAGTTCACAAATCCTATATTATTTCGATTGACAAAATTGAAAGTATTGAACGAAGCAGGATACAGATCGGCGACAAGACCATCCCGGTAGGAGATACTTACAGGGATAATTTTTTTAAGCTGGTTGAAGATAAAAACATTTAGCCTTCTAAAATTTGGCAATTCCTGAGTCTCCACTAACGTCAATTCAATATAAAAAACCATCTTTCTTCACAGCCCCAATTTTTCTTAGTTTAGCAGTCGCAAAATGAATCCTTCAATGTATTCGTTTTATAAAAGAATTTTTATGCTTAGAATATACATCTTCTTGCTAATCCTGCTCGCTTCTTCAAACAGCTTCAGCCAATCGCGCACATATCTCTACGATTATCATCAGTATCAAAAAATCAACTCGGGCATCTATTCAATAGATACCAACTTACATACGTCGATCCGTCCGGTTTTTCCGAACGACAGTCTGCAATACAGATTGCTGGATTCGTTAAGCTATGCAAACATCGATACAACAGTACGCCGTTCCTGGTTTCACCGAAAGCTCTTTACCGAGCATCTTATTCAAATAGAAAAACCGGATTACAATGTTTACATCGATTTCCTGCCCGACTTCCAGGTAGGCCGCGACCGGGAGCATAATCGCACTACCTGGCTAAATACCCGTGGCTTCCAGATTCAGGGAAATATTGGAAAGAAGTTCCGCTTTTATAGCAGCGCCTATGAGAACCAAGCCAACTTCCCTCAATATCTTAGCAACTTTGTAAATAGCACAGGGGTAATTCCCGGGCAAGTAAATGATAAATTCAGAGGACGCAGCACGAAAGACTGGGCCTATGCCTCTGCATTAATCAACTACACTCCTAATAAATACTTTTCCTTTGTTTTGGGCCAGGATAAAAACTTTATTGGCGACGGCTACCGTTCGATGATTTTATCTGACGTAGCTTCCAATTACCCGTTTTTCAAGATTGAAACTTCTCTGGGAAGGGTTCGATATGTTAATATCTGGGCGCAATTTCAGGATTTAACTGCTCCTCAGCTATCCTACGACAATGGATTCAGAAAAAAATATGGAGTATTCCATCACCTGGACTGGAATGTCAGCAAGCGCCTTTCTCTCGGTGTATTCGAATCTATTATCTGGCAAAAAAATGATGAGATCGGAAAGCGTGGTTTTGATCTGAGTTATGTTACTCCAATTATTTTCTTACGCGCCGTAGAAGGATACAACGGATCTCCGGATAATGCTTTGCTAGGATTTAATGGCAAATATAAGTTTGCAAAAAACCTGACCAGTTATGGACAATTTGTTTTGGATGAATTTACTGCGAGGGAATTTTTTGGAGGTAATGGTTATTGGGCCAATAAATTCGGCATTCAGTTCGGCATTAAGGGCTTCAATGCTTTCAAGATCGAGAATCTAAATTTCCTTACAGAGTTTAATACTGCCCGACCGTATACCTATTCGCAACGAAGCTCATTACTTAACTACGGCCATTACAATCAGCCTCTGGCGCATCCCTTTGGCGCTAATTTTAAAGAATTCCTAGGCATTGTCGACTACAGTTACAAGCGCTTCCAATTCTCTCTTCAAGGCAATACGGCCGAATACGGACTCGATCCTGCCGACACCAACTTTGGAAAAGATATATTCAAGTCTTATACCACCCGCAATACTGCAAAAGGCGACTATGGAAATCAAACCGGGCAGGGTATAAAAACGGATTTCATGTATCTCGATGGAAGATCATCCTTTCTCCTAAACCCTAAAACCAATCTGAGAATTGAGTTGGGTGCCGTTTTTAGAAATGAAAAAAATGAGTTGATGAATGATAAAACTACCTGGGTGACATTCGGTCTCCGCAGCTCATTCAGAAATTTATATCAGGATTTTTGATTGCTAAGGACGTTATCACAGGCGTTAATTTTGGCATCTGGTCGTCCTGAAATTTATTTCGGATATCGCACTTATTATTCTTGAAGCCGAGTTCTGGCCGTTTATTGATTTCGACCTTGGTCATTCTGAAGTTGTCTCAGTACCTCACACTATTGATTCCTGAATCAAATCCCTAGCAAGTTCGAGATGACCTCTATTCACTCAAACTCCACCATTACCTGATTCTTCTCCACCTTCTCACCCACCCTTACCTTAACATCCTTAATCACACAATCTGTCGCCGCCTTAATAACGTTCTCCATTTTCATGGCCTCCAGAATTACCAGGTTATCACCCTTTTTAATCTCGTCACCCGCTTCTACCAGCACGTTCAATACCATTCCCGGCATCGGAGCTTTTAGCTCTTTGATATGATGGGAGGCGGCTTTATCAAAACCCAGTTTATGCAAAAGTTCATCATACTCATCCGAAATTTCTACCAAATATTCCCTAGAGTTTACTTTAATCAGAAGTGTTTTCTCCGCTTTTCTATGTTCAATAAGTTCAACCCGGTACGATTTATTCTTATGAAGCACATGGCTGGTCGAAGCACTTAGCTCGTGATGATCAATAGACACCTTTTCGCCCTCGAACACAAAATGTCCGTCATCTCTCCCTATTGTATACTGATAGTTACCATTTACCTTGATTTTATACATATTATTGGGTTAAGGCATATTGAATCAGGTTAGCGCCCATTTTCAAGGCTTTTTCTCTCGTCTCAGGAGTATCTTCAGCATAAGTGCCTGCATCTTCCCAACCGTTGCCCAAATCGGTCTCGTAGGAATAATAACAAACCAATCGGCCTTTGTAGATTAGTCCCAATCCTTGAGGGCGCTTGCCATCATGTTCATGAATCTTCGGAATGCCTCCCGGAAACTTAAACTTTTGCTGATACACCGGATGACTGGGAGGTAACTCGACCAGGCTCAATTCAGGAAACACTTTTTTCAATTGCGGACGAATAAATTTATCCAACCCATAATTGTCGTCGATATGAAGAAAGCCTCCTGCTATCAGGTATTTACGTAGATTCTGCGCTTCCTGATCGGAGAATACCACATTGCCATGACCAGTCATGTATACAAAGGGGTAATTAAAAAGATCAGTACTGCCTACTTCAACAATTGACTCCTCCGATTGAAAGTTGGTACCGATGTTTTTATTGCAGAACTCGATCAGATTCACCAGCGCACTACGATTCGCATACCAGTCTCCCCCGCCATTGTATTTTAGTTTGCCTAATTTATAAGAAGGGGCCATTAATCCGCTAAAAATAGTAAGAGAGAATAATCCCAATAAAAGCAGCCTTTTCATTCGATATATTCAATAAGATTTATCACGAACTTATGCACCCAAATTCAGGAACTAAGCCTGGAACCGTTTCACCGGTTTAAAAAGTTTATCTCAAAACAAGCCTGCAGGGCAGCGGTTTCTGTTCGCAGGCGACTGTCTCCTAAAGTTACAGGGATATATCCTGAATTGAGAGCAGAATCTACTTCAGATGGAGAAAAATCTCCTTCAGGCCCTATTAGCACCAAATAGTTACCATGCAGGGCTATTCTATCACTTAACGCACTTTTTTCGCTATCAATACAATGAGCAATAAACTTTTGTGAACCCGGCTTTTGTATGAAATCTTTAAAACGGCAAGGCTCATTAAGCTTCGGATGATAAGCCTTCAGCGACTGCTTCACAGCTGAGGTAATAATTTTGTTCAGACGTTCGGTTTTTACATCCTTACGTTCAGATCGTTCGCAGATGATGGGAGTAACCTCATCAATTCCGATTTCGGTAGCTTTTTCCAGGAACCATTCAAAGCGATCAATATTTTTGGTGGGTGCTACCGCGATATGCAGATAATGATTACGTTTCGAAAACTCCCGTTGATGTTCCAGTATCTTTAAGAGCGTACGTTTAGGGTGCGGATTTACAATCTCGGCCACGTAGAAGCCGCCCCTGCCGTCGATAAGATTAACCCGGTCGCCTTGCTCCAGTCGCAAAACCTTGGCGCAGTGCCTGCTTTCCTCTTCGTTCAGCTCATAGCTGTCGCCGGTAATATCTGGTGTATAGAAAAGGTGCATAATTCACCCGGTTAATGTTTGTCAACGGCGTCTTCAGGATTTATCACCAATTCCATCTTTACAGATTCTACGTTCTGTTCAGACTTTTTAAGAATAGTTACATTGTATCCGTAAAACTCCTTACTTTCTCCCACTTCCGGAATCTTACCGAACAAGTCGCCAACTAATCCACCCACCGTATCATAGTCTTCATCCTCAGGCAAATCGTGCGGAAGGTATTCGTTCACATCGTAAATAGTTGCTGAGGCGTTTACAATAAATTCGCCTTCAGAAACCTTATCTACAATTGGCTTCTCTTCATCGTATTCGTCCTGAATCTCTCCTACAAGCTCCTCAACAATATCCTCGAGAGTAACCATTCCTGCTGTACCACCAAATTCATCCAGCACGATAGCGATCTGGATTCGGCGAAGTTGAAACTCGGCAAGCAGATCGTTGATTTTTTTAGTTTCAGGGATCAGGTACGGTTTCCTGATAATGTCTTTTAAAACAAGTTCTTTCTTTTGAGCCAGAAGTGGCAGAATGTCTTTTGCATGGATAACACCGATGATTTTATCAATCGTTTCATCGTAGATCGGCATGCGCGAGTAACCCTCTTTAACCAAGGTATCTATCAACTCATCAACGGGCGTATTTTGTTCAATACCCGATATTTTAGTGCGGGGTACCATAATATGCTTTACCACCCGCTCGTTGAAATCGAACACATTTTTTATAAGCTCATGCTCATTTAAATTGAGAGCGCCACTTTCTTTTCCTTGTTCAAGCAAATATTGCAGCTCCTCTGAGGTATGTGCAGATTCATGCGAGCCGATAGCGTTGATGCCAAATAATTTCAAAAGGGCATTTGCGAAGCCATTGAGTAAAACGATAAATGGCCTGAATACGAGATAAAAAATATGCAGGGGGAAAGCTACCGCCATAGTTACACCTATCGGCTGCTGAATCGCGATCGACTTCGGCGCCAGTTCTCCAAACACAATATGCAGAATGGTAATTACCGCAAAAGCAATAATTGGCGATGCCGTACTGGCCATCGAGGCAATAAATGCCGGATCGGCGTGGAAAAACGTAAGTACATTGGTAATAATGTGTTCCATTACCGATTCTCCAACCCAACCTAAACCTAAGGATGCAAGGGTTATACCTAATTGCGTAGCGGCAAGATATCCATCTAAATGTTGCGTGATGTGTTTGGCTATTTTGGCAACTCGGCTCCCTGATTTTGCTTTTATTTCAATTTGCGAAGCACGAACCTTTACTATAGCAAACTCCGCTGCTACGAAAAAACCGTTCAGGAATACCAGGAAGAACGTCCAAAATATTTGAAGTCCCATCCAGTTAAATTAAATTAACAAATGTGCTCTTATAAAGCTCCATGCTTTCCTCGATCACTTTAAAGGCATACTCTTTACCAAGTAGGTCCTCAATGGAAACGTTTTTATGCTCCAGCGCCTTGTAATCCTGGAAAAAACGAACAATTTCCTTCATCGCATGGGGTGGAAGTTCGGTTAGATCATCGATATAGTTAACAGACATATCGTTTTTTGCTACCGCGATAATTTTATCATCCTGCTCGCCATTATCAACCATGTGCATAACGCCAATTACCTTAGCCTCGATAATAGACATAGGATATACATCTGCCGAGCACAAAACAAGTATATCAAGCGGATCATGGTCGTCACAATACGTTTGCGGAATAAAACCGTAATTGGCAGGGTACATTACCGATGAGAATAAAATCCTGTCTAATCGTAAAAGGCCCGACTCTTTATCTATTTCATATTTAGCTTTTGAGCCTTTTGGGATCTCAATGATGGCATTAACAAGGTTAGGAATCTCGTCACCAGGTGAAACAGAATGCCAGGGATGGTCTTTACTCATATGTGATTATATATTTTCGTTAACTAAACTATCGATCTTTTGTTTAGGGTAATTTTCTTTTTAAATAGGTCCAGATCAAGGGAATCGCTGTAATCGCAATAAATCCCATAATGATATAAAAAAGATATTGATTTATTTCATGTGCAAACTTAATCCCCAGAAAATACCCTAATAGAGTCAGGGAGGTGATCCATAGAAAGGCACCCGAAATATTATAAAACGCAAATCTTCTATAATCTAAACCTATCATACCCGCTATAATGGGAGCAAAGGTTCTTACTATTGGAATAAATCGTCCCATGATTAAGGCAAATGCACCCTGCTTGTTATAATATACCTCCGCAGCTTTTAAGTACTTCTGTTTAAAGAAAAATGAATCTTTGCGTTTGTATAAAGCTGGACCGGTTTTCCTACCGAACCAGTATCCAACAAAATTTCCTGCTATTGCAGCAAGTATAAGCCCGGCTATTAATATATGAATACCGATGTCTAACTTATCGGTAGCGACAAACATGCCTGCAAGAAACAGTAAATAATCACCTGGGAGAAAGAATCCGAAAAAAAGTCCGGTTTCAGCAAAAACCACAAAAAGGAGGACGTAAAATCCACCTTCTCTAAGTAAAGTCTCCGGATTTATTAAATGTTGAATTGAATCCCAGATTTCGTACATATTTGAATACCCGTAAATCTACGATTATTAAAATAATTTTTAATTTTTTAATAATCAGATAAGATCGGAAATAAAACCCGGATAAATTCCTAAGATCAATGTAGCAAGGGTAGAGATAATCAATACGAATTTAAAAGCTGCAGGAATTAATAATTCATTACGTTCGGCATCTTTAAAATACATGGCGATAACAACGCGTAAGTAATAGAATATACCCACTATTGCGTTTAGTACAGCGAAAACCGCCAGCCATGTATGATATTGAGACAAAGCTCCTGCAAACATCATAAACTTACCGATAAAGCCCGCCGTTAAGGGGATCCCTGCCAGCGAAAGCATCGCCACTGTTAAGGTTATAGCAAGCAAAGGGTTTTTCTTAGCCAGGCCGTTAAAACTATCAAAGCTATCGCTCCCGACTTGTTTCTGCACCACCATCAAAGCAGCAAAAGCTATAATCGAAGCAATGGTATAAGCTGCTGCATATACAAAAATAGCACTGTCTGAAGAGCTGCTTAACGCGATCAGGGCAAAGAGCATATAACCAACATGAGAGATACTTGAAAACGCCAGCATTCTTTTGAAGTGCTGCTGGTATACGGCAGTAACATTTCCTATCAGCAAGGATAATGAGGCAAGCACAACCAGCACCGGTGTCCAGAACTCCATCAAGGGCGACATGCTGATATAGAACAGTCGCAGGAATGCTGCGAATACTGCTGTTTTTACCACCGTACTCATAAACGCTGTAATGAGCGTAGGCGCTCCCTCATAAACATCAGGAGTCCAGAAATGAAAAGGGGCAGATCCTGCTTTAAAGCTTAACCCTATAATAGTCAACAAAATTCCCGCATAAAATATCGGCGAAATTTGGCTCCCGTTCGCATAATTTCTTATTTCTGCCAGATCGAAAGAACCTGAAGCTCCATACAACAAGGTGATTCCGAACAAGAGAAAACCAGTTGAAAAAGCGCCCATAAGGAAATATTTCAAGGCAGCTTCATTCGAGGCGTAATCACGCTTCTTTATTCCCGTAAGAATGTATAAGCTAACCGACATTATCTCTATCCCGATAAAGAGCATAGACAGGTTGTGATAAGATACGATGATGATGATACCAACCAACGAAAAAAGTATGATGGTATAGTATTCTGCCACATTCGAACTGATACGCTCAAAGTAATCTTTCGAGAGCATCAATATTAAAATAGTAGATAAAATAGCTATGCCAGAGAAAGCCACAGCAAAATTATTAAACAGCAGCATACCACTGAAAATGGTATGGGCATTGTTAGCCAAATCCCAGTGATTAAGGTTTAGCCCCAACGCGCCTGCCAGGCCGATGACAGAAACAGGCAATAATGCTTTGCTTGCTTTAAAAAGTCCGAGGTATAGAACCAGTATAGCTAAAAGAGATATCGTTATTATTACGTCCATGTTGTCTCTATCACTTTCTAATGTATGTATGGATTTATTCCCGCAATGCGATTATTCACAAATTCAATCAATGCCTTAGAAGAAGCACTGGAAATATCTAATAAAGACTGAGGATAAACACCGATAAAAATTACGAGAGCGCCCACTATAAGTAAAACCACCTTTTCTGAACCCGTAATTTCGGGAAAATTAAGAGTGCTGTCGTTCGTTTCGCCGAGCATAACACGCTGATACATTCTAAGCATGTACACCGCACTGAATATTATTGTTAATCCAGAAATTGCTGCGGCCCAGATATTGTATTTATAAACCCCGAACAGAAGCAAAAACTCGCCGATAAAACCATTAGTAAGTGGCAAGGCGACTGTTCCAAGCAAAATGATTAAAAAAGCAATGGCAAACTGAGGTGCAACTTTTGCAATACCGCCCATACTGCTGATGTCTCTGGTATTTAGTCGTCTGCTGATAATGTCCAATACGAAGAACAAACCGAAAACATTGATACCGTGACTAATCATTTGGATCATGGCACCCTGTAATCCCTGAGCGTTCCAGGCAAAAATACCCGCGGATATTAATCCAACGTGAGAAATGGATGAATATGCAACCAGTCGTTTTGCATCTTTTTGGGTAAAAGCTATTATCGCGGCATATACTACACCTATAACCGATAATATTAATGCTGTCTGCCCCCATTCAACAAAGCCAAGTGGCGCTATCGGAATTAGCCAGCGGATCACACCGTAAATACCCATTTTTAGCATAATACCTGATAACAACATGGTTCCTTGTGTCGGCGCCTCTGTATAGGTATCGGGTTGCCAGGTGTGGAAAGGGAAAATCGGCATTTTAACGGCAAATGCCAGGAAAAAAGCCCAGAAGATCCAGCCCTGCGTTGCAGCATCCAGGTTCAGGTTATAGAACGACTCGATGCTAAAACTTTTGTAAGGTGTATTGACGTACATAAAAATAATACCTAAAAGCATTATTAAACTTCCGCCGATGGTATATATGAAAAACTTTAGGTTCACCCTGATCCTGTTTGCACCACCCCAAATGGCGCAAATAAAGTAGATAGGTATCAAAGCTGCTTCCCAGCCGATATAAAAAAGGAAGGCATCCAGGGCCGTAAAGACAAGCAAAAGCCCGCTTTGCATAAACAGGATCAATCCGTAAAACGCTCCGGGATTCTTATAATTATGCTTAAAGCTCGAAAGAATGATAAGCGGCATTAAGCCGTTGGTCAAAAGAACCATCATCATACTTATTCCATCAATTCCGGCCCTGAAGCGAATACCGTAAGTGCTTAACCAAGGGTAATCAACGCCAAACTGAAATTTCGAAGAATATTGGTTGAAGGCAATAAGGAGATAAGCGGTCAGGCCTAAAGATAACAACGACCAGATTAATGCCAGGGTTTTTGCCTGTTGTGATTTACCAAGCAACGATGTAAAGATTGCACCGAGGATGGGTAAAAATATAAGCAGTAAAATTTCCATCTATGTGTCTTATCCCTCTTATTATATGTTATAGAATCCGTATAGAAGCAAGCCTATAATACCTGCAACCATCATAAAAATATAAAAACCAATATTACCTGACTGTAATAAACGCATGCCTTTTGACGCCTCCGTGGTCCCGCTGCCTAAGCCGTTTACCAAACCGTCTATACCTGCCTTATCGACAACCTTGAAGAAAAATCCTGACAAGGCGTTCAAGGGCTTCGTGATGATCACATCATAAATTTCATCGATATAATACTTGTTATACGACAAACCTGCCAGCAAACCTCTGTCGGAAGTATCTGCCGCTGGCACATGGTTATTTTTAGAATATTTTACAAAAGCAATATAGGCTGCAATTAAAGCTCCCAGCACAGACACTCCCATCAAAAGATATTCAGTGGTATGTTCCAGCTTTAAGTGTCCCATTCTTGCATTCGATTCAAAAAATACCGGACTCAGAAACCTAGCCAACCAGTGATTGCCACCCATCACTTCAGGTATACCTAAAAGTCCTCCCAAAGCCGAAAGCACTGCAAGAACTATCAGTGGAATGGTCATGCTTTTTGGAGACTCGTGTAAATGATGCTCCTGCTCCTGGGTTCCTCTGAATTTATTATCGAATGTCAAAAACAGCATCCGGAACATGTAGAATGAGGTGAACAGCGCACCAATCACGCCCAATACCCATAGAATCTTGCTATGCTCATAGGCATGGGCCAGAATTTCATCTTTTGAAAAGAAACCAGAAAACGGAGGAATACCCGCAATTGCAATCGTACCTACCAGCATGGTGATAAATGTAATCGGTAGTTTCTTTTTCAATCCTCCCATAAATCTCATATCCTGCTCATTGCTCACGGCGTGAATCACCGAACCGGCCCCAAGGAACAGCAAAGCTTTAAAGAAAGCATGTGTAAGTACGTGGAAAAAAGCCCCGGTATAGGCGCCAACTCCCAAACCAAGGAACATATATCCTAGTTGTGAGACTGTTGAATAAGCCAGTACTTTTTTAATATCCGTTTGCGTGATAGCAATAGTAGCAGCTAAAAGGGCAGTGGCAATACCAATACTTGCTATAACCGTAAGTGTTATCGGAGAAAGAGTAAATAAGATGTTCGAGCGGGCTATCATATAGATACCGGCAGTTACCATTGTTGCAGCATGTATTAAGGCCGAAACAGGTGTCGGGCCGGCCATCGCATCAGGCAACCAGGTAAACAAAGGAATTTGGGCAGACTTTCCGATTGCACCCACAAATAACAGCAGGGTAATCAGCGTAAGCACACTGTTATTTGGCGCCAAATTTGCCGCGGCTGGAAACACCCTGGAAAACTCGAGACTTCCGAATGTGGTAAAAATCAAGAATACACCTATTAAGAATCCCAAATCGCCAATGCGATTCATTACGAAGGCTTTTTTAGCGGCACTTGCGTAAGATGAATTAGTAAACCAAAATCCGATGAGCAGATATGAACATAATCCAACACCTTCCCAACCGATAAACATGATCACATAATTAGACCCCAATACCAGTAAAAGCATGAAGAATACAAATAGGTTTAAATAGGAAAAGAACTTTCCAAAACCTGTATCGTGATGCATATAGCCAATCGAGTACACATGAATAAGGAAGCCAATACCTGTAACGATCAGTAGCATCAGGGAGCTTAAAGGATCTACCTGGAAGGAGAAGGGAACTAAAAGATTTCCGGCCTGTATCCAGTCAAATAGCGGAACGACGAAAGTTTTGGATGCCCCGCCCTGTAATTCTGCGAAGATGGCGATACTAACTGCAAATGAAAGGAATACTGTAAGGCTGCCAATAAATCCCGACACCGCTTTAGGAATACTATTTCTGCCCAGGCCTAATATAAGGAAGCCTATTAATGGAAATAAAGGAACGAGCCAAACTAAATTTATCATGAACGTTTTCGACGTTTAATTCTCAAAAAATTACCATTTCAGCCTGTTCAACACGTTGATATCGGTTGAACTGGTGTTTCTATATATCATAACAATAATGGCTAATCCTACCGCTACTTCTGCGGCCGCAAGTGCCATAACAAAGAATACAAATACTTGTCCTGATGCATCTCCCCTGTAAGCCGAAAAAGCCGCTAACAAAAGGTTTACAGCATTTAGCATTAACTCAACAGACATAAAGATCACAATGGCATTACGGCGTATTAAAACTCCGATCACACCTATGCAAAAGATAATTGAACAAAATAAGATATAGTGGTTGAGCGGGACGCCCTGGATTGAATTTGTAATTGATTCCATTTATACTTTATTTGGGTCCTTTTTAGCGAGTAAAACAGCTCCAACCATTGCTGACAATAATAAAATAGAAGATATTTCGAAAGGAAGAAGGAATTCTTTAAAGAGCACCTTTCCTAAATTTTTGACCAATCCAATTCCAGGGTTTTTTAAAATAACCGGAGCTGATTCACCTAAAGCTTTAAAAGAAGCTACCAGAGTAACCAATAAGCACATCCCGGCAACTGCACCTGCAACCTTTATAAGGGTTGATTTCATCGGTTCAGAATCTTCATTAAGATTTAAAAGCATCAAAACGAAGAGGAAAAGCACCATAATGGCACCCATATAAACTATAAAGTTTACGATGGCCAAAAATTGAGCGTTTAGTAAGATATAATGAATAGTGAAAGTGAAAAAGGTGACGATTAGATACAGTACACTATAAACCGGGTTCTTAGAAAAGATAACCAGTAATGAAAAGAAGATGGATAAAAAGGCAATTAAATAGAATAAATTCATTAATTGTATGTTTGTTTCTTTGCCATCTTCTCCGTTATGCGGAAAAGATGGGCAAAGGTATAATTTTTTACGATTTCAAGGGAGATTCAACCAGTTTATCTTTACCGAAAATAAAATCTTTTCTCAGGTAATCAGCCTCTAAAAATGGTCCATCTAGATAAATTGCTTCTTTCGGACAAGCTTCTTCACACAGTCCACAGAAAATGCAACGAAGCATATTTACTTCATAAACGGCTGCATACTTTTCTTCACGATACAATTGCTCTTCGCCCTTTTTACGTTCAGCAGCAATCATTGTGATCGCTTCTGCCGGACAAGCCAATGCACACAAACCGCAGGCAGTACAGCGCTCGCGACCCTCTTCATCTCTTTTCAACGAGTGCAGGCCACGCCAGTTCTCAGACATAGGTCTTTCCTGCTCCGGATAAAAGATAGTCTCTTTCTTTAAAAACATATGACGAAAAGTAATGGCAAGTCCTCTGATAATTGCAGGAAGATATATTCTCTCTGCAAAAGTCATTGGCTTTTGTTCGATTACTTTTTTTCGGTTACTTAATGATTCCATATAAATAAGGTAAAAGGTGAAAGTTTAAAAGTGAAAACCAGACCAAAATTCTGCTTATCCTTTCTTCTTCTTATATACCCTTGTTTTAATATTTTATATAAATTAAGGTAAAAGGTGGTAGGTAAACGGAAAGGTATTTCAAATACATCTCTCCTATTTATCTAACCTCGTTCCGCCCCATTTTTTACTTTTTACTTACTACTTCTTACTCAGTACTTGCTACTTAATACTTACTACTCCCTACTTAAAATAAGTATCCTTCACAACTATCCAAATCCCCGTTATTACAATATTTGCAATTCCCAGTGGGATAAGCACTTTCCATCCCAAATTCATCAACTGATCGTAGCGGAAACGCGGAACAGTCCAGCGAACCCACATAAAGAAGAAAATGAAGAAGAATATTTTTGCGAAAAGGAATGCTACACCCAGAGCTGTTACCCAGTTTTGATGTATTCCCATCTCAAGCAAATTATTCATAAAGGGAAAGTTATACCCGCCAAAGTAAAGCGTTGACATCACCGCTGATGAAATAAACATATTGATGTATTCAGCGAATAAAAAGCCTCCCAGTTTCATGCCCGAATATTCGGTATGATAACCTCCCACCAACTCATTCTCACTTTCTGGTAAATCGAACGGAGTTCTGTTACATTCTGCAAATGCACAGATTATAAATATTAAAAAACCCAAGGGCTGTACCCAAACGTTCCAGTTTACAAATCCGCTTTGCTGCTCGGCAATAGTTTTAAGCGATAAACTGCCGGTTACCATCAAAAGAGCAATAATTGATAATCCCATTGCAATTTCATAACTGATGTTTTGTGATGCCGCACGAATGGCACCCATCAGTGAAAACTTATTATTGGATGCCCAGCCACCAATCATTATACCGTAAACACCCAAAGAGACTACCCCGAAAATGTATAGAATACCTACATTAATATCGGCTACCTGAAGTTCCACTACCGTGTCGCCAAAAGTTAGTGTTTGTCCGAATGGGATTACTGCACTACCGATCAATGCTGTTAGCAGCGCCAGAGAAGGTCCGGCAATAAACAAAAAAGCATTTGATTGCGAAGGGATGATCTCTTCTTTAAAAAACATTTTGGCCCCATCGGCCAAAGGCTGCAATAAACCGTTCCATCCGGCGCGGTGCGGACCAACTCTTCCCTGAAGGAAAGCCGCAATTTTACGTTCAGCTAAGGTAGAATAGGCTGCAACGCCCAATGATACCGCAAATATTACAGTAACTAAAACGAATTTCTCTATTACGAATGCTAATTCCATTAGTGATGTTTAGTTGCTCTTTCGAATTCTTCTTTATTCGCTTCCTGCAAAGCATGATTTTTTCTAACAACTGCAGGCGGAGCTAATTGCTCATAATGATTGGCTGAAATTACCGAGTGATTAGAAATTTTTCTCGGACCTTCGATAACCCAATCGCTGGTGTTTTTCGTTTCAAAACGACAGGTATTGCAGATAAAGTCCTCCACCTCACCATAAACATCTTTACGTCCGGTTACCCGGATAACATCCTCACCTTTATACCACAAAGCTACCTTCCCAGCGCAAGTAGGACAATCGCGATGTGCATCTACAGGCTTGCTAAACCAAACACGCTGTTTAAAACGGAAGGTTTTGTCTGTTAAGGCACCTACCGGACATACGTCAATTACATTTCCGGAAAAATCGTTATCGATTGCTTTTTCAATATAGGTTGAAATTTCTGAGGCGTCGCCGCGACCTAAAATCCCGTGCTCGCGACTATCAGTTAACTGATCTGCCACATACACACAACGGTAGCATAAAATACATCGCGTCATATGCAGCTGAATCTTATCGCCTATGTCAATTTTGTCGAAAGTTCTGCGCTCAAATTCGTATCGGGTCGCTTCGGCCCCATGCTCGTAGCTTAGATCCTGCAAATGACATTCACCAGCCTGATCGCAAATAGGGCAATCGAGCGGATGGTTGATCAATAACATCTCCACAACGCCTTTTCTAGCTTCCTTCACTTCCGGCGAAGTAATATTCTCGACCTCCATGCCATCCATTACTGTAGTGCGGCACGAAGCCACCAGTTTCGGCATCGGACGAGGGTCTTTTTCTGAACCCTTACTCACTTTCACAAGACAGGTACGGCATTTTCCGCCACTGCCCTCTAATTTGGAATAATAGCACATTGCCGGAGGCACAATGTCTCCGCCAATCTGACGGGCAGCATTCAGGATACTTGTTCCCGGTTCTACCTCGATGCTTATTCCATCTATTGTAACTTTCATTATAAATTAAAAAGTTAAAAGTTAAAATTAAAAATGCCTGTATAGAGCATTAAAAAATTAAAAATGACATTTTGCAAAATGCTTTATAGTCAAAAATTAAAACGTAGCATCAATTATTCTTATCGAGATTGATAACTATGGAAGCAATTATTTTAGAGAGTTCAGCACTCTCATTAATTAATTCTTCGTGCCTTTGTTCGGAGACCTTAGAAACTTTGGAATCCTTTATCAAATTCAACCAATATTTGGTTTCATTTGCAGATTTTAAAGCTATTAAATAAAACTTTCTAAAGTCTTTTCTGGAACAACCTGCTTTTCCTTCTTCAATATTTGCTCCTACAGAAGTTCCGCTCCTAAGTACCTGGTCAAAAAGAGAAAAATAAATTCTTTCAAATCTAGACTGAGCGACAAATTGTATAATTTCCCTTGAGAAATTATAGCTTCTTTCTTTTATATCGAAAGGTTTGGCACTCATGCAGGTTTTTAATTTTCACTTTTTAATTTTCACTTAGTTCAAGCGGATCCGCATATCCCGCCAAACCATAATTCCTCTCCATCGCCTCTTTCGGATTCGACACATGCCATTCAAATTCATCCCGGAAATGACGGATCGCACTCGCTACCGGCCACGCTGCGGCATCACCCAGCGGACAAATCGTATTTCCTTCTATTTTCTTTGAAACATCAACTAATAAATCAATATCACTTAACTTACCGTGACCATATTCCAGTCGGTGCAGAACTTTCTCCATCCAGCCAGTACCTTCTCGGCAAGGCGAACACTGTCCGCAGCTTTCATGATGATAAAAACGTGAAAAGTTCCATGTATTTCTAACGATGCACTGATCTTCGTCGAATGCAACAAAACCACCCGATCCCAACATTGTTCCGGTTGCGAACCCACCTTCTGAAAGCGACTCATAAGTCATCAGACGATTTTCACCGTTTGCTGTTTTAAGTATCAGGTTGGCAGGAAGAATAGGTACCGAAGAACCGCCCGCAACAACAGCTTTCAATCGCTTGCCATTGGCAATTCCGCCGCAGTATTCATCAGAATAAATGAATTCTTCTACCGGAACACCTAGTTCAATTTCGTAAACTCCTGGCTTATTCAGATTACCCGAAGCAGAGATAAGTTTAGTTCCCGTACTCCTTCCGATTCCAACTTTGGCATATTCATCGCCTCCGTCATTAATAATCGGGATTACTGCAGCTATAGATTCTACGTTATTTACAACGGTCGGACAGTTATATAAACCCGAGATCGCCGGAAAAGGAGGTTTAATGCGCGGATTTCCACGTTTTCCTTCCAATGATTCAATTAGAGCAGTTTCTTCACCGCAGATATAGGCACCACCACCCGGTTGTACATACACCTCATGATCGAAACCCGATCCTAAAATGTTTTTTCCTAAAAAACCGGCAGCTTTTGCTTCCGCGATAGCTTTTTCAAGGATGCGTATCTGCGGCATCATTTCGCCACGTACGTAGATATAAGACGTATTTGCGCCTAAAGCATAACTGGCCACAATCATTCCTTCAACCAAAAGATGAGGAATGTAGGTCATTAAGTATCTGTCTTTAAATGTTCCTGGCTCCGATTCATCGGCATTACAAACCAGGTAACGTGGCTTACCTTCAGGCTTTGCCAAAAAGCTCCACTTCATCCCGGTAGGAAAACCTGCCCCACCGCGACCACGCAGGCCAGACTTCTTAACTTCTTCAACTACATCTTCAGACGACATGGTTTTCAGCGCCTTTTCAACAGCACGATATCCGCCTTTCTGACGATAGACATCGAAAGTATTTATTCCGGGAACGTTGATATGTTCTAATAATAGTTTGCGTCCCATTTTATTCGCCTATTTGAGGTTTTACAGCTGTTGTCAGCCTTAAACTTTCAATTAACTCATCAATTTTCGCCTCCGTTAAGTTCTCATGGAACTTATATTCAGGGCCAATTTGTAACACCGGGGCCATCCCGCATGCAGCAAGGCATTCTACGCCTCTCCAGCTGAATAAGCCATCGGGAGTGACCTCGCCCTCTTTTACGCCAAGTTTCAGCTCAATGTATTTCATTATTTTTTCAGCTCCAACCAGGCAGCAAGGCCCGGTGCGGCAAACCTCCAAAACATGTTTACCCAATGGTTTCAAAAAAAACATCGTATAAAAAGTAGCCACTTCATATACTTCAATGGGTTTTATATTGAGGTATTCGGCCACTTTATCCATTGCAGGCGCACTTACCCAGCCATATTCTGCCTGTACTAAATGCAATACCGGCAACAAAGCTGATTTCTGTCTTCCTTCCGGATAACGACCAACAATTTCATTGAACTTAGTAATAAGCTCCGGACTAAAAATCACTTCCTCGGTTTGAGCAATATTAAGCATCTAATTCTCCTGCAATAACATTTAAACTACTCAGATTGATAATTGCATCCGAAAGAAGCATTCCTGAGCTCATGGGTGCATACATCTGATAATTAATAAAGCTTGGACGACGGAAATGCAAGCGGTAAGGACTACGTCCGCCATCATTTACCAGGTAAAATCCAAGTTCGCCATTCCCTCCTTCAACGCAGTGATACACTTCTGTTTTCGGAGTATCTATTTCGCCCATCACAATCTTAAAATGATAGATAAGGGCTTCCATATTGTTGTAAACTTCTTCTTTAGGCGGAAGGTAGAATTCAGGCACATCTGCATGGAAAATCCCTTTAGGTTCCTTTTCCACTTTTTCAAGTGCTTGTTCTATAATCCGGATACTCTGCCACATCTCTTCCTGACGTACCAGGTACCGATCATAAATATCACCTGTTTTTCCTACCGGGATATCGAAATCAAAATCTTCGTAAGAGCTGTATGGTTCGTTTACACGGACGTCATAATCCACGCCGCAGGCTCTAAGAATCGGGCCGGTCCAGCTGTAGTTCATTGCCGTTTCAGCATCTACGGCCGCAACGCCTGCAGTTCTGTCGATAAAGATTCTGTTCCTGTTAAACAGAGCTTCGAACTCTTTTAATACCGGCGAAAAGTTTTTCAGGAATTTTTTGATCTTCGCCAGGGCGATATCATTAAAATCTCTTTCAAAACCCCCGATTCGCCCAATATTAGTAGTTAAGCGGGCGCCGCATACTTCCTCGTATATTTCGTATATGTGCTCGCGTTGCTCCATCAGGTACAAAAACCCTGTATAAGCTCCAGTATCAACACCCAGAATACTGTTGCAAATAAGGTGATCAGAGATACGGGCAAGCTCCATAATGATCACACGCAGGTAATCAACTCGTTTAGGAGTTTGAATGCCCAGAAGCTTCTCAACCGTCATGTGCCATCCCATATTATTAATCGGAGATGAACAGTAATTTAGCCGGTCGGTAAGTGGAGTGATCTGATAAAAAGGGCGATGTTCCGCTATTTTTTCAAATGCTCTGTGAATATATCCGAGGGTCGAAACACCGCTCACAATTCGCTCGCCGTCCATCTCCAGCACATTCTGGAAAACACCATGCGTTGCTGGATGGGTTGGCCCCAGGTTAAGTGTTGTGGTTTCTTGTAACTCGTGCCTTTCGGCGATTATTGGATGATTCATTTTATCTTCCGAAGAAAAAGTCTCTTTTATCAACACGATTCGGATCTTCCAACGGGAATTCCTTTCTCATTGGGAAAACCGTCATGTCGTCTACATTTAATATCCGGCACAAATTAGGATGTCCCTCAAACGTAATACCAAAGAAATCGTACGTTTCTCTTTCCATCCAGTTTGCACCCTCCCACAACACGGTTGCTGTAGGTATTACCGGGTTTATCTCTTCTAAAAACACCTTTATACGAACCCGAACGTTATTTACAAAACTGTGGATATGGTAAATAACACCTATCGGGAGTTCGGTTCCAGGGTAATGTATGCCGGTAATATCCGTAAGGAAGTTAAATTTCAATCCCTGATCATTCTTTAAAAATGTTAGAATTGGAATGATATCCTCCTTAGAAGTCTCGAATGTTAAAAGACCATAAGGTTCTGAAACCGCAGATATCTTTTGGTCGAATTGCTCATTTAATTTATCCAGTACAGTTTGGTTGCTAATCTTACCCATTACTGTATTCCGTATTTGTTCATTAACTCTTTATATTCCGGTCCGTTTCTGCGACGCAGCGGTTCATTTTTAACAAGCTCCTGCAATTTAAGGACTCCAGACAAAATCGCTTCGGGGCGGGGCGGACAACCAGGAACGTACACATCCACAGGTATAATTTCGTCGATTCCCTGCAAAACAGAGTAGGTATCGAAGATACCTCCGCTGGTAGCGCATGCCCCTACTGCAATAACCCAGCGTGGTTCTGCCATTTGCAAATATACTTGTCTTAATACAGGTCCCATTTTCTTTGCGATGGTTCCCATAACTAAAAGCATATCGGCCTGGCGCGGTGAAAACGATGGTCGTTCTGATCCAAATCGTGCTAAATCGTAGTGCGAACCCATGGTGGCCATAAATTCAATTCCGCAGCAGGAGGTTGCAAACGGCAGTGGCCACAATGAATGTGAACGGGCAAGGCCGATCACTTTATCGAATGAAGTTGCAAAAAATCCTGATCCTTCGATACCCGGAGGGGCTTCTGCTAATTTTATATCACTCATTTCTTCTGTCCTTCCCAATGCTTGTTTTCCATTGGAAATCAAGCGGCAAATTTAAAGTTTTAAATCTCTCTTTTGAAGGGTATATTTATTTAGAAATGTTCTAATTACTTCTGCCAGTCAATCGCTTTCTTACGAATAATGTAGATAAAGCCAAGCAAAAGCGTACCCATAAAAATAAACATCTCTATCAGCCCTTCCATTCCCATTTCACGAAAGTTTACCGCCCAGGGATACATAAATATTACCTCAATATCGAACAGTACAAACAGGATTGCTACCAGGAAATACTTAATGGAGAATGGCTGACGTGCGTTTCCTATAACTTCAATACCAGATTCGAACGGAGTTAATTTATCCTTAGTTTTTCGCTTAGGGCCCAGCAGGTGTGTGGCAATCATTGTAACGACAACAAACCCTATGGCGACAATCATTTGGAAAATGATTGGAAGATAACTAACCGGTGTACTTTGTGCTTCCATTTTTTAGATTACGGTCGCAAATATAAATAAAAAGAGCCGGATCTTTTATGATACCGGCCCTGTAAAAAAGATCAAATATGTTATTGACTTGCCAATGCTTTTAAGGCAGCAGTTGCATATTCATTTGATGGATCAATAGCCAGTGTTTTCCTCAATAACTCTCTTGATTTATTGGTATCGCTCTTGCTGTAATAGTTAGCAAGATAATTGTATGCCTCAACTAAATCCTTTTTGTTATTTCCTGCAAGTTTATCTGCGGGTGTCGCCGCTTGAATCTCTACAAACTTTTCGTAATGTGGAACAGCTAAACCTTTTGGACTTTGATCGTTGTCCAATAGTTTATTAATTCTTCCACGGTATATGTAGGCTAATGCATAAGTCGGAACAACTTTACTAACATTGCTGAAGGCCGTATCGGCTCTCACTAAAGTAGCAATACTCTTCGATTTCTGCGCATCAGGAACATTAAAAACATAATCAAAGTAATAAGAATATCCGATATAGAATCTATCTGTAACCGAAGGTTTCGGACCTTTAAGCGTTAGTTCGTACACCTGACCGGCTGCATTATATTTCTTTGCGGCAAATAACTCTTTTCCGATACCGCTCATTTGCTCTGCAAGAGTAGAGTCTAACTCTACCGCTTTAACAAGGTTCTGAATACCAGTACTCAGATTAGCAGTATCAGTTTTCATTTGGGCTTTTCCAAGATACAGATAATCATAAGCGATTAACCTGTCCTTGTCAACCTTCGACATCCAGTTGTTTAAGGCTTTTAAACTTTCCTGGTAATTGCCGTTCTCATAAGCCGAATAACCTAAGTAGCGGTAAATACGTGGATTAGTCTTATCCAGACGAGCCATTTCCTGGGCTTCTTTCTCCAATGTCTTGAAATCTTTAGAAAGAACTAAAAAGTCAGCGTAACGCATTCTTGATTCGATAGATCTATCAGTCAGATCCATGTATTTTACGTAAGAATCTAGAGCTTGTTTAATTCTTGTCTGGTAATCTGCTGTTTCGGTAGCCACATTAGCCCACCGCAAATATGTTTCTGCCATCTCACGATAGGCCGGGCCGTAATTAGGATTGATTTTCAATACATTATTGAATTCATCTATTGACTCCTGCCATGCCTGTGCACGTTTATTAATTACACCCAATTCTATTTTAGCACGAAGAAGATCTTTGTTAAAATCATAAGCGCTGCGATATGCGCTAAATGCCTCACTTATTTTCTCTTGTCCTCTGTAAGCATCACCTAAAGCAAGGAAAGCATCCGCATCCTTATCATCTATAGAAATCGCTTTCTCTAAATTGGTGATAGCTGCAGCATAATTTGGCTTTGGAGCAGCGATATATGCCTTTGCTATATAAATATAGGGGTCATTATCTTTCTTACGAGCCAGATCAACAGCTTTCTTAAAGTTTTCATCCGCTAAAGCAGTATTGTTTGCGCTAAGAGCTACCGCACCCAAGCCTACATAATTCAGTGGATACTTCGGATCTGCTGCTATTCCTTTTGTAAAAGCACTAGATGCTGAATCGGTATATTCACTCTTTAGATAAATATTTCCGAGGTAAAAATAATTTTCTGCATCCGCAGGCTTTGCGCTGATCAGACTTTTTAATGTTGAACTCGCTTTTTGATATTGCTCTGCGTCTATTGCTTTTTTTACATCAGTTAACGATTGAGCGAAAGCAGAAGTGCTTGCCATCAATGCGACAACTAAACTTGTTTTTACGACCTTTTTAATCATTTTCATGCTTAAATTTTTAATGTATTAATTTATCTTATTATAATTTCCCGAGAAGGTATACTGTCGGGCAATAATCCCGATTTCAGTATGATTCTTTGTCCGCGCTCACTAGCCAAAAAGGCTGCAAAACCTGTGCCCAAGCCCGAACCGCCCTGACAATTAATAATATACAACTCCCGGTGAAGAGGATACAAACCCAAAGCTAAATTATTTTGTGAAGGTTTATGAAATTTATCACCCTCTCCTAATCCTTTTACCGACATAATCTTAAGCTCTTTCACAATAGATTCTAACTCTTTTGTTGGTTGCCTCATCCAATTATAACCTATAACACCAATTGTGCCCGGATTATTGTGTACATAGTTAATAACCTCCGAATTACTACTTAACGCGTATACTCCTCTTTGTGGCAATTCTTTAATGCCTGCAAGTTCCTTCAGATATCTTACCGTACTCGAGTTGGGATTATCAAAAACAAGGTTCTTTGACGATTTACCCTGCATTATTTTTATAATCTCGTCTACCCTAATCGAGGTATCCTTTGATGTATTACTTGTGATGAGTGCAACAGCATCCGTAGCGATATGGTTTGTACGAATTATGATATTCTTATTTTTAAAAACGTTTGCCTCCTTTGGCAACAGCTCTCGCGACATGATGGCAACATTGATGCTGTCTTGTAACAGAAGGTTTAACAACTGTACCTCCGGTTTATAAATGATTTCAATATTTGCCTGCGGATAACTGCTGGTAAACACCAGGTGCTGATCTTCAACGATAGGAGCAAAGCTTTCGTCGGCCACAATTTGTGTCGCGCCAATTGTTGCAGATTGTTTCGTTTTACTTTCCGAGCAGGAAAACAACACCAAGCAGCTTAACAGAACGTAAACAAGCGAATGTCTCATGTTAATTATTTCTTGCTTGCAATAATCTTACAAAGCGAAAGGATGCGTATACGATTAACAAAACAGCAAATAGAAGTCGATACGGATTTTCCAGTTGCGGAAGGAAGTCCTTCCAAAAAATGAAACACAAGCCCAGGGTTAGATAACACAGGAAAATTAAAAGCCCTAAAATGAACAGAAATCGCTTTGCGGGCGATTTCTGTTCTCTTTCTTCTCTGTTTAACATGTTCTATTCCGGAACTTTTAACATGAGTGGTAATGTATACTGAACCCGCACTGGTCGGCCATTTTGTACACCGGCTTTCCATTTTTTAGATCTTGACAAAAGCTTTTTAGCAGCTTCGCCTGTACCATAGCCTAAATCTCTCGGAACCTGAATGTCTGTTAATGTACCGTCTTTTTCCACAACGAACTGAACGATCATCCTGCCTGATACCCCTGCTTCAGATGCAGCCGGCGGGAATTGATAATTGCTACCAACCCACTCGAGGAATTTTGCTATACCTCCCGGATATTCAGGCATTAACTCAACGCTCGCCTGGTTATAAACGCCATTATCTTCCGTAATTTTTGATCCTACCGGAGCTTCTCCAACAGGCTCATCGATACGAACTTCCTGAGTAGGGTCTCCCTCGATCTTCTTCTGACCGGGATCTGCTACCTTCAGTTCTTCCACTGTCGGCGGCTCTTCATCTCTCACCTGCTCTTTTGGTACTACTACCGGAGGAGGGAATTTCACCTGATCGACTTTTGGTTTTGGAGGCTCAACCGGTGGAGGAGGTGGAGGTGTATTCTCATCGACCGGAGGCGGAGGAGTAAGAATTACTTCTGTTTCTATGAGCTTCTCGTCTTCCGACTGTGGCGTAATTCCTTTAATATATTTTGCAATTAAAGGAGCGCTTACAGCAAGAATAAAGAGTAAGCTGCCAATCATAAGAGCCTTGGTGGTATTCTTCGGGTTGTTTTTACGCAACTGGTAGGCTCCATAAGCCTGATTCCTCCCGGTGAAAACCACCTCAAGCCATGTCGGGTTAAAAATATCTAACTTTCCCATTTTCTTCTTTTAATAAATATTGTCACGTTGAAGCAAACCAATCTCAGGTGTGGTGATATCTACGATGGCATACGACTTAACATCAGTAACCTTCATCTCGTCAAGAATATCAACCAGATTCTTGTAATTGGATTTCTCACTTGGCTTTAACAATACCAGCAAATCCTTTCCTGTCGCAGCTTTCACCGCTTTAATTTTTCCCAGGATAGCTTTTCTGATGCCATTCTTGCCAAAATCTTCCACTGTCGGAGTAGAAGGATCCTCAATTGTTCCCATGTACCATTCAATCTTATCGTTTTTTCCTAAAAGAATGGTCATGGTGCGATCATCCGCTACCTCTAATTTTGCATCTAACTTTTCATCTTTATCCGGCATTGCAAGGTCCATTGCCTGGGGTTTTGCAAGGGTAGTAGTTAGCATGAAGAATGTGATCAGCAAGAATGCAAGATCAACCATCGCAGTTAAGTCAACGCGTGTTGATGCCTTCTTACTTCTAACCTTCCCGCCTTTTTTACCCCCGCCGGAGGTATCTAATTCTGCCATTTTATAATATTTTTAAAGATTTATTAATCTCTTCCTTCTAATGAAGTAATTAAACTGAATTTATTTACTTCCTGCTTTTGCAGCATATCAATTATCTTTTTAATCGTAGGATACTGTTCCTTTGAATCTCCCTTGATACTGAAACGCAAGGATGTTCCATTGATTTCTTTAGTAGCAACGCGAGAGTTATAGATCCACCAATGCAATTCAGAGGGATTTTTTCCTATTGAGTCAATTGGTATTCCAGGCTGAAGGCCCGGCTTATTTCTTTCGCCGGCGTTCATGGCAATTATTTGCTTCAAATTACCTACCGGGGCTCCAAATGTTTCCATTAAAGAGAAACGGTTCTTCTCGTCGGCTGTGAATGGAACGCCATAACGCTCTGCCATTAACTCAAGTGTACGGGTACGTACATTCGGGCCCGAAACACCAAAAAATACTTTGCCCTCGCCTATAGTAAGGGTTGCGATATCAACGGTCGGTTGTTTTATTTGTACATGTGATGAAGGAGTATCTACCGGAAGAGGCTCGGGCTGGCGCGCTGTTGCTGTTAAGATAAAGAATGTTAACAACAGGAAAGCTACGTCGCACATAGCGGTCATATCAATAGCGGTACTCTTTCTAGGGACTTTTACTCTAGGCATCGCTTAATTTTTTTATCGGTTTATATAGAGATGAAAATGTCCCGGGTTTTCCATAAACCCAGGACAAAAAATCTTCTAAATTTTATTTATGAGTACTTGCGTAGGTTTGCACAATTGAAAATCCTGCTTCGTCGATTGAATAAGTTAATTTATCAATTTTAGAAGTGAAGATATTGTACATGATAATTGCGATCGTTGAAGTTGAAATTCCTGTTGCAGTATTGATCAAAGCTTCAGAAATACCGTTTGCAAGAGCGGCTTGATCCGGTGCACCGGCAGTTGCCAAACCGGCGAAGGCCTTGATCATACCCGATACTGTTCCTAATAAACCTGTCAATGTACCTACTGATACTAATGTAGCAAGTACTGTAAGATTCTGCTCTAACATCGGCATCTCTAATGCTGTTGCTTCTTCAATGTCTTTTTGAATCGCTAGTGAAGCTTGTTCTGTATTCATACCTGAATCAGCTTCAACCTCGCGGTATTTTTTCAAACCTGATTTGATTACGTTAGCTACCGAACCTTTTTGCTTATCGCATTCTGCTATTGCAGCTTCGATGTTACGGGCACTTAAGTATCCTTGAATTTTTTGAACGAAAACATCTACGCTTCCATTTCCGGCTGCTTTGTTAATAACGATAAAACGCTCGATTGAAAATACGATTACCATTAAAAGCATTCCCATTAATATCGGAACAATAATTCCACCTTTGTAAACCATTCCAAAATAATTTCCTGGTAGCGGGTGTCCGTTTACAGGATCTCCCCCTTCAAAGTTTGCAGAGTTACCCATTACGAATTTCCAAAGCAGAATTCCGATTACGATACAAATCACTATGGTTAAACTTGCAAAGATGCTTGAACCAGATCCCTCTTTCTTCGCTGTTGCTGTTGTTTCTTTTGGTGCGGTTGCCATTTTACTTTAAAATTTAGTTTTTAAATTGAGTTTAGATTATAAATTAGTTTTAAAAATTGATTGCAATATAATTATCCGGGTAACAAATGTATAAATCCCAAATAATAAAAAATAATTCGCCTAACAGATAACATTTCCGTTACGCCTCCAAAATTTCTGCTTGCCGGCACAATAACCCGAAATGAAAAATAATGTTTTACAATGAAAACTATTTTTTCTCTTAATTGCAAGTATAGAAATCAAATACAGGTTATTCTATTGTTAATTTAATGTTAGCCGCCGGATTTTTTTACTTTATAGCCTTCATTTTTAAGCATTTCGATGATTTTATCACGAAAATCGCCTTGTACCAGAATTTCACCGTTTTTTGCAGATCCTCCGGTGCCGCACTTCTGTTTAAGCTTTTTGCCTAAAATTTCTAAGTCTGCTTCGGTACCTACAAAACCGGTAATTAACGTAACTGCTTTACCGCCTCTTTGTTTTTTATCAAGTTGGATTCTTAAATCCTGTTGCTTTGGAGCTAAGGTTTCCGTCTCTGCAGACTCGTTAAACTGATATTCAAATTCAGGATTTGTGGAGTAAACTACTCCGGCTATATTCTTGGTCTTTTTTGACATCACCCTAGTTCAAAACAATAAGAGACAGCGGTTTAACTCTAATATTCACATCCTTAGTCATTTCAACCGGCTCTCCATCCAGGTGAACTGTTCCTTCTTTTTTTCTGTTAATACGTATATCTTTTCCTTTTATTATATCAACATACTTAGTTTTATGTATTGTCTTGTTAAATAAATGGAATCCTATAACGGGCAACTGAGATAATGGGAATGGTTTAATAATACAAATATCTAATAATCCATCATCTAGTTTGGCCTCCGGCGATATATATGCATTATTTCCGTACTGGCAAGAGTTTGCAATACTAATCATAAATGCATCTATTTTAAAATGATTTCCATCAATTGTAAGATCATACAGATCCGGGCTATAGGACGAAATCTCGCTTAGAGCGGTTCCAATATAGCCTTTTAATCCGCGATTCTTAAGTTTTGCAAATTTAAGACTGATATGTGCGTCGAAACCCATGCCTGCCATGTTAAAAAACTTCCGGTCATTTAATACGCCCGAATCAATTTTCCGCGTTTTTAAATTGTTTATAACAGTTAGTGCTCTTTTATTATTCAGAGAGATATTCAATGCCCGGGCAAGACCATTGCCAGAGCCAAATGGAATAATTCCCATAATAACCGGAGTGCCTTCTAACGCTGATGCTACCTCGTTTATTGTGCCATCTCCGCCTACGGCAACTACTATATCTTTCCCATTCTTTACAGCACTGAGCGCAAGGTCGTTCGCATGAGTCGGCCATTCGGTATACACAAATTCAGGATCAAGGATATCAAGATCCAATTGAGTTTTTGCGAACGCCGGAAAATTTAACTTTTTTTTACCCCCCGATATCGGATTTATAATGAATAATACGCTCTTTTTCAATTCAAATACAAAAGGCTAAAATAGCTTATAATTTCCCTTAATATAAAAATAATTGTACTTTCGCCCCCGTAATAGTGGAATGATTTGCTTTGCTGCTGAATGCGGCAAGATTGCAACCACGTAAAAAAATTGCTAATACTGAGTTTTTTACATCTGCAATCCCTTTCCTTCCTCAAGATTGAGTTTTTGATTTTTAAATTTTTAATTTATCTAATATGCCGTATTTATTTACTTCTGAATCTGTTTCTGAAGGACATCCGGATAAAGTTGCGGATCAGATTTCCGACGCGTTAATTGACAATTTCCTTGCCTGGGATGCTGATTCCAAAGTGGCTTGCGAAACGTTGGTTACAACCGGCCTGGTAATTTTAGCTGGTGAAGTAAAGTCAAATACCTATCTGGATGTACAGAAAATTGCACGCGATGTAATCAGTAAAATAGGCTATACTAAAGCTGAGTATATGTTCGAAGCGAGTTCTTGCGGCATTATCTCGGCAATTCATGAGCAATCTGCCGACATAAACCAGGGTGTTGATCGCAAAGAAAAGCAAGAGCAGGGTGCCGGAGATCAGGGAATGATGTTTGGTTACGCAACCAGCGAAACATCGAATTATATGCCTTTGGCTCTTGATCTGGCTCACAAAATCTTAATTGAGCTTGCCGCTTTGCGCAGAGAGAATTCTGAAATTTCGTATTTACGTCCCGACGCTAAATCTCAGGTAACAATCGAATATAGCGACGACCACAAGCCTGTTCGTATAGATGCCATTGTTGTTTCAACCCAGCATGATGATTTTGCTGAAGAAAAAGCAATGCAGGAAAAAATAAGCGCAGACATTATTAATATCCTTATTCCAAGGGTTAAAGCACAGTTAAAACCTGAATTACAGGGTTTGTTTAACAGCGATATTAAATATCATATTAATCCTACCGGGAAGTTTGTAATTGGCGGACCACATGGTGATACTGGTTTAACCGGACGTAAAATCATTGTTGATACTTACGGTGGTAAAGGTGGCCACGGTGGTGGTGCGTTCTCCGGTAAAGATCCTTCGAAAGTAGATCGTTCAGCTGCCTATGCAACCCGTCATATTGCTAAAAACCTGGTTGCTGCAGGAGTTTGCGATGAGATTTTAGTTCAGGTGTCTTACGCAATTGGTGTAAAAGACCCGATGGGTATTTATATCAATACTTACGGATCTTCAAAAGTCGGCCTTAATGATGGTGAAATTGCTAAAAAAGTCGCCGAGATTTTTGACATGACACCTTACGGAATCGAAACCCGCCTAAAACTTCGCAACCCGATTTACGCAGAAACTGCCGCCTACGGACACATGGGAAGAACTTCTGAAGTTGTTAAAAAGGAGTTCAAAGATGCCAATGGCGGTAAAAAAGAAGTTGAAGTAGAATTGTTTACCTGGGAGAAGCTTGATTATACTGATAAAGTGAAAGCTGCTTTTGGGATATAGAAATTAGTACATTAGTATTGAGTCATCAGTTATTAGTCTGAATGTATAGACTAATAACTGATGACTTTTTTTTTTGAATATTAATGAACTAATTTATTCTTTGCGTAGTTTCAGAACCTATTCACTATTCCCTAATGACTGATTACTATCATGATTGACGAAAACAAAAACCCCTGGAAAACCCTATCCGCTAAAGAAATCTATGACAACCCCTGGATCAATGTCACCGAATACCAGGTTTTAAACCCATCCGGCGGAAAAGGCATTTATGGGAAAATCCATTATAAAAATCATGCTATCGGTATTGTAGCCCTCGACGAAGAGAATTATATCTGGCTGGTTGGGCAATACCGATACGTACTGGATCAGTATCATTGGGAAATTCCGGAGGGAGGAGGGCCACTTGATAAAGACCGTTTAGAGTCGGCAAAAAGGGAACTTCTCGAAGAAACTGGTTTAATTGCTTCTGAATGGACAGAACTCCAGCCCATCCATCTGTCGAATTCCGTAGGCGATGAGTTTGGAATGATCTATTTAGCCCGTAATTTACAGCAAGGAGAAGCGGAACCTGAGGACACGGAAGAACTGCAGGTAAAAAGAGTACATCTCGACGAGGCTTACAATATGGTTATCTCCGGGAAGATCACCGATTCTATCAGTGTGGCGGCAATTTTACGGGTAAAACTGTTATTGCTTGAAAATAAGTTATAAGCTCTTAGATTTGCGTGATAATATTTGTACATGCAGAAGTTCCTAGGTTATATCTTTTCTCCGCTTCAATACCTCACATTTGCAATCTTTCTCCTGATTTTTCATCCCATTCAGTGGATCAGCTTAAAGCTGGGAGGATGCGCTGCCCATAAGCGTGCGGTCGACATTTTAAACTTTTTTCTGGTTAGCACTTATTATTGTGTGGGATGCCATGTGCGTTTTATAAATAAATATCACCTTCCGCAAGGCCGGTCAATCATTTTCCTTGCAAATCATCAGAGTATCTACGATATCCCCCCTTTAATCTGGCACCTCAGAAAGTACCATGCCAAGTTTGTATCCAAGATTGAGCTTACCAGAGGAATTCCTAGTATATCGTTTAACTTGATCCACGGCGGCGGAGCGAATATCGACAGAAAAGATCCGAAGCAATCGATCACGGAGATATTACGACTCGCCGGTCGCATGCGTGAAAATAAGTGGTCTACCGTAATTTTTCCTGAAGGCACCCGTACCAAAACAGGTAAGATGAAGCCTTTTGCCGTTGGCGGAGTTGCAACCCTGTTAAAAAAAGTACCCGATGTTTTGGTGGTTCCGATTGCTATCCAGGGCTCCTGGGAGCTAACTCAATATGGCACCTATCCCTTAAAATTCGGACAGGGCATTACCTATACCGTACTAGAACCCATTGAACCAGCCGGACAAACTCATGAAGAGGTCATTGCCGAAGCGGAGAGAAGGATTAAAGCAGTGGTTGAGGGGAATGAAAGGCTAAAGGTGGAGAAGGTTAAGGGCTAAAAGGTCAAAGGTTAAAGGCCAAAGAATCCGGGTCTTTCTGCGCGTCTGCATCCTGAACTCGTTTCAGGGCCTTAAAGCGATAACCATTTTACGTGTCCTTCGAACTACTAAATTGAAACGGGTTCAGGATAAGTCAAGCCCAAGGATGACAGTCAGACAATGTGATATCGGGATCTGAAAAGAATTCAAAACGACATTTATCTCGTCATGACATACAATATTTCATACCTCCCTATTCCTCAACAATCGATTTCGCCCTCGGCTTAGCATCCAGATCCTCGTAAATCGAATTTTTACTCTTAAACTCCGGAACAATTTCCTTCATTTTAACCACCACCTGGCGGTCGTAATACTGGCAGCTCAACTCTATCAGCTTTTGGATGTCCAAACTAATGTTTTCGAAATTGTATTCGCGGGTTTTAGCCACCATGATCTTTTCATGATGGGTAGGCAAGGTATTCTCATTGTCGTTCAGCAGCTCCTCATACAGTTTCTCACCCGGGCGCAAGCCCGAAAACTCGATGGCTATATCCTGGTTGGGGATCAATCCGGATAAACGGATCATCTTTTTAGCAAGCTCCAGGATCTTCACCGATTTCCCCATATCAAAAATAAAGATCTCGCCGCCCTCTCCCATTGATCCGGCCTCCAGCACAAGGCGACAGGCTTCAGGTATCGTCATGAAATAGCGGGTAATCTCAGGATGGGTTACGGTTATCGGACCACCTTTCTCTATCTGTTCTTTAAATCGCGGTATTACAGAGCCATTAGATCCAAGCACATTTCCAAAACGCGTGGTGATAAACTTGGTAACCTTTGCCGGTTTCTTGCCATTCAAATGACTTAATCCGTTGGTATAGGCCACGTCTTTATCTTTAAAGGAATTATACAGCGACTGTACATAGATCTCGGCCACCCGTTTCGAAGCTCCCATCACATTGGTAGGATTTACGGCCTTGTCGGTAGAGATCATCACAAATTTATCGACACCATACTTCACCGACAGGTCTGCCAGGATATGCGTACCCATCACGTTGGTGCGAACAGCTTCGGCGGGGTTATGCTCCATCATCGGCACATGCTTGTATGCAGCGGCATGGTAAACATAATGCGGCTTAAAGGTTTGGAACAAATTGTCCATGCGGCACTGATCGCGTACATCACCGATATAGGCATGAAAAATATTCTCCAGGTTCTTATCCTGCAGCTCCAACTGGAGGTCGTGCAGGGGCGATTCAGACTGATCATTCAGGATGATCATTTGCGGAGCAAATTTAGCCACCTGTCGCACAATTTCACTTCCAATAGAACCCGCAGCACCCGTCACCAATACCCGTTTACCTTTCAATTGTGCCCCGATAATGTCGTTATGGATTTCTATCGGCTCACGCTCCAAAAGATCTTCAATATTAATCTGGTGGATCTGCTGCGTATTGATGTGCCCATTGATCCAGTTCGGCACCGGCGGCAAGGTTAACACCTTAATATTGTTCTCCAAACAGAAATCCACGATTTCATTTTTACGATCCGGACGAATATTCCCCGCAATCAGGATATCATTTATTTTATCATCTATAACGACGTTTTTCAATTCCCTTGGATGGAAAATCTTAACACCATCAATCACCTTATCCGATTTCCGCTCATCATCATCCAGAAAAGCAATAACATGCATGTTCAGGTTGCGGTCATGATCCAGGGTCCTTTTCATCGCAATCCCGGTTTCCCCCGCACCATAAATAAGGATCTTGCGCCGGTTCAGACTTAAGTTCTTAATATAAATAAAGAAATACTTTATAAAAACCCGGTAAGTTATCAGGAGTAAAAAGCTGCACAAACCATTAATAATCAATACTGCATTGCTGATCACCGGTTCTTTATCAAAGGATATTAAAACAAGGTTAGTAACAAAGAGCAGAAAATTACTTACGAAAATGGAAAACAAAATGCGGAATGAATCCTGGGCGCTGGTGTAGCGGATGATTCCCGCATAAGTCCGGACGTTATAAAATACAAGACTGCTGATCAGGGAAAAAACCAGGATATTCCTGTATAACTCAACCAGGTCAATTTGTTTGATATCTAAGTTAAACCGGATAAAATAGGCGAAGCTTAATGAGAAGATACAGAAGATCAGATCTAAACAAAAAATAATCCAGCGGGGAACGATGTTTATTCTACTAAACATTTAAGATTGTATGCTTGTGTCAGCAAAGATAGTTTTTCGTTTTAATACTTTCAGTTTAAATTAAAACAGCTCAACAACAACCTCAGCGTTCACCACCCTTTCTCCGTCATTCCCGCGAAGTCGGGAACTTAATGCTGAGCAAAATAAATCTGATACCTAGTAATCCTCTTACCTATCCCACCAAATGCACCATCCCCATCAACGTCCTCAATTACCCCGAACCCCCAATAACCCCGAATAAGCGTTGGCCCGACGAGAACGCCGGGCCGGGTGCTCGCCTTGAGCGCTGAAGGATCGTTCTCGTCTTGAATTTATTCACTCTTGTATATTGTTTTCAATGGAGTTCATGATCTCGCGAAAAGCTCGGCATTGCTTCCGTTTGTTTCAAGAAAACCTGCGCAGCAGGCATTGAGACCTAATAGAAAAAAACGGATCAATAACGATTAACACTAGCATGTCATGCCTCTTACCTATCCCACCAAATGCACCATCCCCATCAACGTCCTCAATTACCTCG
>CBFGOI010000032.1:0-39678 GCA_965650335.1 uncultured Pedobacter sp.
AAGTAATGGATGTTTAAAGTTCATTACTTTAGTCATGCCGATCTTATTTATCACCCGCTGCGATTTGATATTTACCTTAGGGGCTAATGCATTTACTTTATTTAGATTCAATTCCTTAAATGCATACTGTAGGCATCGTTTTGCTCCTTCTGTCGCATAACCTTTATTCCATTCTATGGCTTTCAATCTCCAGCCAACATCTATGCAAGGAGTAAAATCAGCCTTAAAGTTCTGTTCCGATAAGCCTATGAATCCAATCATCTCCTGATCGTCAAGTTTATCCACGGCAAAATAACAAAAGCCTTTTGCAGTGAATTGATTTTGCATTTTTATGATAAACTCGATCGTTTGTTTTTCCGACGGAAGAGTTGGAAAAAACTCCATTACCCTTGGGTCACTATTTATTTCAGACAGAACTTTCAGATCGTCCGGGTGCCAATTTCTGAACCCTAGTCGGTCTGATCTAAATATATATACCTTGTTTTGCATGCAAAAGGAAGTTTGACAGCTGGCGGAATTATCGCCCAAATTTCAAACTTAATAATTGCCTCATCGTTTACGAAATTTTCAGATTTTTTCTGTGTCTCCCGTTCACATACTGATAAGAATTAACACATCGGTTGATGCAAATCAGCCAAATCAGGTCAAAAGAAGTGCAACTTTATCACACATTGTATAATAACCTATGAACTGATTATGAATCCTTGATCTTAGATATCCATCTATCGAGGTTAACATCAAATTTGAAGCTATGAAGAGCGTATTTCCCTTAATGTCAGGCGCATGCCTTCTTTATTTAGTAGCCTGCTCAGAAAAAGGAGTTGAAATGGACCAACCCGTTCAAACAGGTTCTAAAATTTGCACCTGCCAGATTAAGCCTGTATTTGTGTCAGATCAATCGAATATTCAATTGCTTGAGCCGTATTACTATAACGTTTATCATGGTCCGATGGGGCAGGAGTTTGTTCCGCAGCTTCATGCCCTGGATGCAGTGGAGTTACAGTTTGGCGATGCCAGTTGCAGCGGACAGGGAAGTTTTGGCGGATATGTGCAGGTTCGGATAAGAGAAACTACTATATCAGGAAAAATTTTGGGGACAAGCGCCGAAAATCATTTTGTAAATTGCTTTAGCGGTACGGTGCGGTTTGACTTTCCTGAATACGTCACTGTAGTGCCCGGAAAAAAGTATGTGATCGAACCCGTTTATGTTTCGGGCAATCATTGTCTTATGTATGTGGATAACGGCGGAATTTCATACTCGCCGGGAAATTTTATTATGAACGGAACTGTCGACCACGAAAAAGATCTGTGGTTTAGAGAAGGCTTATACTATTCGGTGGCAATTAAGTCAGAACAGTTGAGCATTCAAGGATGGGAAAAACTGGTGCGACGTGACGGAACTCCATTTAAGAATAAGGAAGAATGTGTGGAATATATTAATGCCGGGCATTGAGGATTCGAGAAAATGGAATTTTATTCATGGATTGGAAATCCAAAAAATTCGACCTCTAAACCAGGATGACTTCCACGGAAAAAATAAAAAAATAATTTTTTAGAACTTTAAATCGTTTTAGGCGTAATAATATATAGGTTTATAATTGGTTAGTTAAAAGATCTGCATTCTCCCCGTTTGCAGATCTTTTCTTTTGTGCTGACTCCTACACTGATAATTCTATTCTAATTTCATTACTTTAGTGCACAGTGAACAGCGAAACGGCCAGCCCAGATAATCATTGGATGTAAACCAAGTCCGCTATCAAACAAAAGAAAAACACAGACAGAATAATGCCCGGAACCTACATACAGGACAAAACATTTGACAGGATAGACTTTACCCAGCATGCATTAACGAAAGGCGAATATGAAACCTGTAGTTTCAACAACTGCAATTTTTCCGATTTTGATTTTGCCGGATTTAAGTTTATTAACTGCGAATTCAAGGGCTGTAATTTAAGTCTGGCAAAGCTGAACAAAACAGCCCTTCAGGATATAAAATTTAAGGAATGCAAAATGTTAGGACTGCGGTTCGACACCTGCCTGGAATTTGGTCTCTCGTTTTCATTCGACAATTGCCAACTCAATCATTCTTCGTTTTACAAGACAAAAATTAAAAAAACAGTTTTCAAAAATACGCAGATACAGGAAGCCGACTTTAGCGATTGCGACCTGACAAGTTCCATATTCGATAATTGCGAACTTAGGGGAAGCGTATTTGACAAGACTATTATTGAAAGAGTCGATTTTCGCACCTCTTACAACTATTCCATCGATCCCGAAATTAACCGGATTAAGAAAGCAAGGTTTTCATTAACCGGCCTTCCCGGACTTCTAGACAAATACGATATTGATATTGAAAAGTAGCCTTAATTGGGAACCCAGAATAGAAATCTTAGTTCCCAGGAAATTAGTAGGAGAGCATCTAACGATGAGTTTAGCCGACAATCGGACAGGCGAACTTTGGAAAAGTTTTATGCCTCTGCAAACAGAAATAACCAACAGGGTAAGAGACGATTTAATTTCAATGCAGGTTTATAAATCATCATATTTCACAAACTTTAACCCTGCCAATGAATTTGAAAAATGGGCCGCCGTTGAAGTGGCCGACTTTGACAATGTACCCGGCGGTATGGAAACATTCACTCTGCCCGGCGGACTTTACGCTGTTTTCCATTATAAAGGTTTAAGCACTGACAGTAGTATATTTCAATACATTTTTGGAACCTGGCTGCCTAAATCAAATTACTTATTGGATGACAGACCGCATTTTGAACTGTTGGGCAACAAATACAAAAACGCTGACCCAAATTCGGAAGAAGAAATATGGATACCTGTAAAGGAGATTGAGTAATGTTTCACAGCTGATATTTGCGTATATTGGGTAAAGCACGCCATTAACAAGAAACCTACAATCCTATGAGAACCTCACACAAATGCACCATTTTTTACTGCGTCTTATTCACCTGTTTTTCATTCTTGAGCTGTCGTGAAGAAGGAGAACAAACAAATCTTCAGAATGAAGAGAAAGTAGAAGAAATAGTGAACGAGTTTAATGGTCAATCCTTTGTTCTTGATGGCCTTGTAGACTCCACCGGCCAAGCGACACAACTGGATTTTACAAAATCCGATCTTACTATTATAGACTTTTGGTTCAAAGACTGTCCTCCCTGTATTAAAGAAATGCAACAATTTGAATCACTGCTAAAGGACAAAGAAAAACACATAAATATTGTAAGTATTTCGATCAATCAGTTTTGGGTGTGGAAGCCTTTACTGCAACATCCAACCGGGAAGTTTGATTTCCTGGCGAAAGCTGTACCGAATTGGCAACACTTAACCTTGCAGACAAAAGATAACCCAAGATTTAAAAACGAGATATCAGTTGATAGGGCGAAAGAGATTAAAGAAAAATATAAGGTAGAATTCTTTCCTCAGTATTTTGTGGTAGACAATAAAGGAGTGATTCTTTCTCAGCCACTTAGTGCCGTAAAATTCATGAAAGAATATAAGTATTAAATCGGTAATGAAGATATTCGATTTAACCGCACAAAAAATCAATGGCACTCCAACAACAAGCCAGCTCCCTAATTCCCGCAGGCAGGAATCTTAATGCAGAGAGCACATTCCATATATAACGCATTACGATTGCCGATCGGTCGGCAATGACGGGGAAGGTAGGTATCACGATTGCCGTTTTGCACTCACGGTACTCTTCAAACAACGGCACATTAGAAACGACACTCATCCAACCACCCAGTCCGTCATTCTCGCGCAGGCGGGAATCTTAATGCGGAGCACATTCACTCTTTTTCTCTAACCTGCATTCGAGCCGTTCATTGCCACGGAGTGGCTAGTTCTTTTGTCCGCAAAAGAACCAAAACTCTTGTGCCCTCCCGAGGTGCTTTTCGCACAAGCCCATTACACAAATTTGCCGGCAGCGCTCAGGTCTGCGCCTGTTTAATCTGCGCTGCTGGCCTTACTTCTTAAACAGCCGAGGCCCTCTACCTGCGCTCGGGGCCAGCTGCCGGCAAATTTTTCGTCTAGCACTTCCGGGAGGACCCAACCCTCCGGAACTTAGAGTTTCGGGTTATGTTGGGTTGCTGGATGCAGATTGATGTACAATCGCCGGTCCGTCATTCCCGCGCAGGCGGGAATCCTAATGCAGCGCTCGTTCCTTTCTTTTTCCGGTAAAGCGCATTACGATTGCCGATCGGTCGGCAATGACGAGGAAGGGTAGCATGAGGACTGTAGTTCAGCATGACGGAACCGGTGGAACAATGGCACACTATAACTGCGATATTCGTCCAATAACCCATCGCCGTCATTCTCGCGCAGGCGGGAATCCTAATGCAGAGCACATTCAAAACTTGCCGGTATAGAGCATCGCGATTGCCAATGGGCCCGGTAACATGCACTCAACCTAAATCAAAATCCATTATGAAAGATAAGCCGGCGATGAAACAAAAACATTTACCCATGTAATGCCTCCTCCGCCCAAATTTCTCTCATTTTTAAAAACTACTCTGCTCATGTTTGTTGTAAATTAAAAAACGTAGAAAATATGAAAATAGCAGTGTTCGGAACAGGGATGGTTGGAGATGCCATTGGTTCGAAATTGGCTGAATTGGGGCACCCGGTAATGATGGGTTCCAGAACTAGGGATAACGAAAAGGCAAAAGCTTTCGTTGACAAACACGGAGGTAAAGCCACGACAGGAACATTTGCCGATGCGGCAGAGTTTGGGGAAATAATTTTCAATTGCACAGCAGGCACAGGTTCTATCGATGCATTACGAATGGCGGGCGAGAAAAGTGTGAATGGTAAAATAATTGTGGACATTGCTAACCCGCTTGATTTTTCAAAAGGAATGCCGCCATCACTCGCTATTGTAAATACAAATTCGCTCGCTGAAGAAATACAAAAAACATTTCCTGAAGCCAAAGTTGTGAAAGCACTTAATACTATGTGGTGCGGTCTGATGGTAAATCCTGCCCTGATAAACGGAGGCGACCATAGCACCTTTGTTTGTGGTAACGATACCAATGCAAAGGAAGAAGTGAAAACGATTTTGAGGTCATTTGGATGGGCCGAAAAAAACATACTTGACCTTGGTGATATTACCAAAGCAAGGGGTACAGAAATGTATTTACCTTTGTGGTTGAGTATTTATGGTACAATAAATACTGGGGCATTCAATATAAAAATTGTAAGTTAATACAGGCTGTGAGGTGTTTGGGACTTTAGGGAATATATGTAATTTGTGGAATTTAGCTGCACAAAAATCAACGATACCCCACCAAGCACCCAGTCCGTCCTTCTCCCGCAGGCGAGAATCCTAATGCAGAGCACATTCCTTGTATAACGCATTACGATTGCCGATCGGTCGGCAATGACGGGGAAGGTAAGTATGACGATTGTCGTTTTGCACTGACGGTACTCTTTGAACAACGGCACATTAGAAACGACACTCATCCAAGCACCCAGTCCGTCATTCCCGCGCAGGCGGGAATCTTAATGCGGAGCACATTCCTCAAGCAAACGGCAAATAAATGATAAGAAAACCGGTTTTACTTTTCGACTCCTGCATCTTTCGAATTATCGTATTTTTGAAATTTAAACTTTTTTTCAGATCTAAGCGCTTGGCGGCAGGCGGCGACGGGAATAATATTATAATATTTATTAAATGACCTTAGACATTACCCAATCAGTTGATATCATCGAAATTATGGAAAATTACATGTCAAAAGTCAGACCTCGACCGGAGATTAGAGATAAGCTTGATCTTGAGTACCAGATAGATGGTCAGAGTGTAATTTTAAATGAAATCAGACCTTTTTGGAACAATCCGAATGAGATTAAGTAAGTGGGTACGCCAAGGCGACGTTTGTTAGGAGCAAGAACTTTTGGAAAATATATTGGAAACGGGCAGACAATAAATGGCATTTGTATGAACCGCACCAAATGTGAAAAATCTAAAAGCCTTTCTAAATATTGTCGACGAAGACAAACATAGTTGCTTTAAAGGTTGAAATAAATCTTAAGTCATGATAGGCGGGGCAATGTGATCTTTTTCTGGACTCAAATGCCTTATTTCGGAGGCCTGCTTTGAACAATGAGAGAATAACAATGAGAAAAATAGTACTAGTTGGAATGATGGCGTTTTTTTGTTCACATTTATTTGGACAAACAAAAAAAGACCCGGCAGTTATCGAATACATAAGAAGCAAGAAATACTTTATTCCATTAACTGATACAGCAAACCTGCCCCTTATGATCAGGCCGTACTGCGACGGTGTTTTTAGCTTTATGTCGGAGCATAGAATGGACAAAAACGACTACTACGTTTCTATAAACCACATCAAGAACCAAGCTGTCTCCTTATCAATTCCGATTATCCATTATGATGGGTTTAAAAAATTAAAAGAAGAAGCGGGAAATGACCGAGACACAAACAAAAATGAGATTGAAGGGCAGTTTGTTTATTCGGGCTCGACAACTACTGGAAACCTAAGTGGCAAAGACGGTACCCTCGAAATTGACAAGAATACAAAACGAGTACTAAGTTTTAAAATCTGGCAATAACCTTATAAGTGCGCTGTTTTACAAAGCAGCACCCGCACTTCTCTTATTCTTTATCGATGTTACGAAGCCGGAAAGGTCTCTGGTATAGGTGTCTAAAGTCGCGGCCGATTCCTTCACAAAGCCTAAAAAAGTTTCCATTTCTTCTTTAGAGATGCCGGTATATCCCATTACCTCTGTCAGGCCTAAAATTTGCACGATCGGATGCCGCATCTCATGCGAAATTTTAAACAGAACCTTTTCCATTTCTTGAATATGCAAGTCCCTTTCAAACTCGGCCTTCTTGCGTTCAGAAATGTCCATCGAAAGGATAAACAGTCCCTCGGGTATTGGCTGAATACTTAAATCATAAAAACCCGTCTCTCCATCAGGATAAGTGAACTTATTTTCAAATCGTTTAGCAATCCGTTCAGACATGCATACCTGCAGCGTTTTAAAAAGATCTGTATTTTCAATGCCCGGATACATGCTCATCATCGTATTGCCCAGCAGTTCCTGTGCCGGGTACTTACCTTGTTTGGCCAATGCATTATTTACATAAACATAGGTCCAGTTATGATCGATTAACTGAATACCTTCAGACATCGTATCGAGAACAAAGTGGTGATGTTTGTCTTTTTCGCGAATTTCCCTGGTTTTTTCTTCTACCCGAACTTCTAGGTTTTCATTCAGCCGTCTCATTCTTTTTTCCACTTTTTTACGATATAGTACATGTTTTCTGAGCACAACAAATCCTACAATGAGGAAAGTAGCAGCGGTGAGCAGAAGCAGAAGGAAGCTGCGGTTTAATGACTTTGAACTTTCTAAATTTGCGCGGTTCTGTTGCACCAGCAAGTCGCTTTCTTCATTTTGTATTGTGGTGATAAGCTCGCGTATTTCATCCATTAAATTCTCGCCTTTATACGTCGCATTTAGGCGGGAATTTGCGGTAGAGCTCCGGTTGTCTTCACGAGAAACAGTTCGTAGCGAGTGGGTGATCCGTTCGTTAATAATGTTTGCAAGACTATCCACTCGTATTTGCTGTGCAGGGTTATTCCTTGTTAAGGATTTAAGCATCTTAACATGTGTTAAAACCCTCAATCTTGAATGATAAAGATCAATAATAAACGCCGAGTCTTTGGTAAGCGAGTATCCACGCGAGGCATTTTGCACATCCTGGATCATAGATAATACCTGTGCCGATTCGAAAAGCACCTCGTGCGTGCGTATTACCATTTTACTGTTATCTCTGAGGGCGTTGTTGGTTTTATAAGAAATAGATGCCAAAATAGTTATACCCAGAAATAAAAGAGCAAAGAAGAGCGTAAGTGTTTTTTCAAACGACAATTTCATAGTGAGAGCATGATGGGCATATGTTTGATCATTCGCCGCGCTGTTCTACGCAGTTTCATTTCGAATGTTTCGATAGGAATTGTTTAAAAAAGGAGGTAGGAGAGGGAGGAATGCAACTGGCTGAGCTTGCTAAGGATCTGATTTTCTATCTAAGGGCAGGGGCTGTTTGTGTCTCCAAAAGATCGTGCAGGGCCAAAAGGGAGATAATGCACCCTTTCGATGCATTATCGTTCTCACCAAATTCAGTTGTGTAATCTGTTCTTCAGTATACCCGTAGCTATTGCACAACCCGAAACAATATATTAGTATACACTTCCTGACCTTTTCTGCCGATAGCCGCTACGCGACTATACACCCGAATACCGCTGCGGATTCCTTTAAACGTATGCTCTCGCGACGAACTTGCCTTTGATACCCATATACTGTTCTCTGTTAGCGGCGCTTCAGTATATTCATGCAGGTATGCAATAGCATACGGAACCGTTTTAACGCTCAGCTTCAATTCGCCCGGGTTTGGGCCGTCGCTAAGCTCAAAGTTGGTCGGGGTGCCTATCTCCGGAATGTTTTCCCCATCCGAGCCAAGGTCGAAACCCGAGCTAACCAGTTTGGCACGATCGCCCTGCGCCAGCGACTCTACACTGGTTGCTAAATTCTTCATGGCTATTAGCAGTGCCTCTTTCGCCTGATTCTTTAATGCGATGGCTGTTCTGTTGCCATCGGCAGAGTTTTTCAAGCCCTCGCTGTAAGCTTCTCTGATTAAAGTAAATTCGGCTACAGTAGGAATGGTTGCCGGGAAATTAGGATTGTCCGTTAGATTAATTATCACCATTTCAGCCTTAAAATTCAGGTTCGTTTCCGATAATCTGCTGTAGCTTTTTAACAATTTTGGTATTCTCATTTGTTCGTTTTAGATACACCCAATGCATTTCGGGTGCCTTTGTAAGAACTAAGATAAAATGCACTATCTGTTTTCAAAAATCTGTAAATCAATGTTTTATAATATTCTGTCGCTTTGTATAACTAGTTATTACTTTCTGTAGCATTTTATAACCTTATATAATTTCCTGTCGAAAAGTATAATAATCTATTACAATTTATCACATCATTCCTGCAGGAGCGGTTTGTCCCGGGGCTTTCAAAATAATCAATAAAAGGCCTTCTGTGGAGTTTAAATATGGGTTTGATCCTTATATGAAGTGTGTTTAAAGCATTGCGCAACTAGCTATGTATTTAGAACAAGGCGCCATGTTTTAATAACAAAGGCCCAGATCTTCAGAACAAAGCCTGTTGTTTTAACAACAAGATCATTGATCTTCAGAACAAAGCGCCATGTTTTAACAACAAGTAAAGAAATCTTTAGAACAAAGGCCTTTGTTCCGAAAACAAAGGCCCACATCTTTAGAACAAGGGCTCTTGCACTGAAAACAATGGCGTAAGTTTTCCGGACAAATGGCTTTGTTCTCCCTAAATGAGATCTGTTTGGGTTCGGTCTTTAAGAATAGAGAAGTCAAATGCAGAGAAAGGCAGAAGCTTTTGCGGACATCCACAAAGAAATTAAGCCACTAAAAACAACAGCAGGTTAAGAATAATACAGCTGCAGTGTTTTAATGATATTGAATGGAGGTATAATCATTACTTTGCCTAAATGATGTACCGTGAAGAAGGCTTTTGCGTTAAGTCCCAACTCGGTTTTCCAGGCTTTGACTATTTTTCTGGCAGTTTGAGGGCTTACATTAACTATAAATGCAATTTCTTTGATGTTCAATACATAACCTTCGTGAAATTTTCTTTCCAATGTGTAGATTAAATGATGATTAACTAGGTTTCGTTATGCTAAAGTAAGAACGGTTAATTATAAAGAAAATATTTTGACATTTTTTAACATATCAGGACGGTGAGAGTGTTTGACACACGAAAGGGGTGGCTGAATCTATTAAAAAAAGGGAATGGCCATTGCTCTCTTTGCGAAAACGCCAGAAACTTAGTCGTTATCACAGGACCTTGGGCAGGGATCGGGTTAACAGGGAGATTTATAGATCCGGAGAAAATTCTTTTAGCTTTTGAGAAAATTTTGGTAATATCACAGACTGATATTTGTGAGGTTCTATCTGGCGTGTTAAGATTCTTTTAGGGTGTGCAGGTAATTGAGGGTTTTATTCATCGATAGATAAGGTTGGATGCTCGAGATGGAAATGTAGCCGGTTGGACGTGTGAGGCTAAAGCGTGTATATCCGTTTATAAACGGATATACACGGGAAGTAGATAATTTGTAATAAGAAATATGTATATGCAAAAATATGGCTTAATTGGAGGGAAAGAGGGGTTTTCTGGGATTAGAGGTGTGCAGCTATATTGGATATTTGCGCATATGCGTAAATATTGATGTTATGCACCATTTTAAGAAGACCGACCAATGAAGACAATCTTACTCACTATATTTTTATTTGCAATTGTTCCTTTGACAAGTTACAGTCAGGACAATTTTTTAGAAAAAGGTAATGCATATTTGAATTCCAAAGAATTAGACAAAGCTGAACAATCATTTAGAGACGGTATAAAAGCAGAACCAGAAAACTTGATTTATCAATGCCAGCTCGGACTGACTTTAATTGAACAAAAAAAATATCCAGACGCAGAAACCATCTTAAATTCGGTATTGAAAGTCGACTCAAATAATGTTGGAGCGATTTGGTATAGTGGAATTGGAAATTATAAAGCAGGAAAAGATGCACAAGCAATTTCAAGATTTGAAAAAGTTCTGACCTTGGTTGACAAAAAAAGCGGACAATATTATTCTGCGAACTGGTTTATAGGAAAATCTTACTCTAAATTATTAAAAACGGAAGGACTTAGTTACGATGAAACTGACCGAATGTTTGAATGTTTCGAAGAATATCTAAGGTTACAACCGAACGCCGAGGACTTTGCTAAGATTAAAGAATATGTAGAAAGAAAGAAACAAAGGCGACCTACCAACAATGTTAAGAAATGGGTTGACCTATAAAGAAAAACGGTGCATAACATCAGGTTTGCATTATGCCCGGGCGACGTGGTTCTTGCTCTGTTCTACTTTATAATAACTTAAGTGCCCGGGCGACAGTGAGGTGCTGTCTATTCGGGCACAACGCAAACCTGTAACCGTTGTGTGCAACTTTGACAAGTCACCCGAACAGATAACAAAAAAACATGGGATTATTTAACTTCTTTAAAAAGAAAGAACAACAAGAAGAATCAAGAAAAGGAAATCTTCTTCTTGCAATGCCAATGTTCAACAATGGTGAAACCTTTGAACTAAATAAAGTTACCGACTATTTAAAAAATAATTGGAATTCTTCTATTTCTGATATAGAGGGCGAAAGTGAGACAGTCACATTTTCAATTCAAGGAGAAACTGTTGCACTTGCGACAATACCTGTTCAGATTCCTTGGGGCGACATTGAAGGTACAGCTCAATATTCATATAATTGGACGACTGCAAAGAAAGATTTGGAAAATCATGATTCACACATTATTGTAACAGTAATGTCGAGTAAAAATAGTGAATTTGAACGTTTCAAAATCTTCACAAAAGTTTTGTCTTCTATAGTAGCGACCACAAGTTGTTTAGGAGTTTATCAAGGTTCTCAATCTTTACTTATTCCAAGACAACAATATCTTGACAATGCAGAAGGATTGAAAACGGACCAAATTCCACTTAATCTTTGGGTTTACGTCGGACTGCGAAAAGGAGAAAATGGGAATAGTGCTTACAGTTATGGTCTAACGGCATTTGAGAAACTTGAAATGGAATTCATCAACGCTAAACTTGATTTGGAAGAAATGCACAGTTTTTTAAGCAATATTTGTGCTTATGTAAATAGCAGTAACGTTACTTTTAAAAGCGGTGAAACATTAGGTTACACAGCAGAACAGAAAATAAAAATTACTAAGTCAAAAGGACAATTTGTAGAGGGACAAACGTTGAAACTTGAATTGTAGAAAAAGAAAAGCTGCACACAACAGTATGTTTAAATTATGCCCGGTGACGGGGTTCTCGAAATTTTCTACTCTTTAATTACATTAGTGCGGCTAGGCACGGAAGTGCTATTAAGCGGGCAACGGAAGTGCTTTTAAGCGGGCACAATATAAACACTTAACGTTAGTCAGAATTTTCAATGGACGACAAAGGACTACTAATTTACATTTGGGGCACTAAAGCAAATCGTGTCATTATCATAGTGCTAGTCATGATTATTCTGACAGCACTTCTGACCAAATTTTTAATTTGGAACGATTTGACTCTAGTTCCATTCATATTTTTCGGGATTGTCATTCCTTTGCAACTCATTTTTATTAACTCAATACCGTATAAATTTTATAAGGAATGGGTAAAAATTCAAAAGGACTATTCGGACAAATTAATATTAAGAAAGGGCACTAAAGTTTATATAAAACATTTCTGGCCGTGGACTGAGATGACTAAAATAAAAAACATGGGACGTGCTCTTGACATGTCCTATTATGACTTTGATCAAGCCGACATTCTTGAATCTAAGGACTTAATTGTAGTTCGTGGTTACAGTGAGAATTTTTTCCTTGGATTATTCAAACCAAAGACAAGATCGTTTGTAATAGCTCCGGCAGACACCAAAGTAAAGGACTATAATCTTTATCAGGTAAACTTGACTTCTGTAAATGAAACGGACGACTTTAAAGAATTTACCTTTATTGACAATGTAATTGGAGTGGAGAATCCGATTACAATCAAAATATATAAGGACAAATGAAAACAGCCGCTAACAAAGTTCATAATCAATGGCGGGGTTCAGTGTAAATTTGTAGTTTAGTTTTTCAAAATACGTTGGTGTCGTGGGACAGTGACGCGCTTCGAATTCCCGCCACTGCTTATGCACAAACGTTATAAGAACCTTCATGATCCAGCTACAAGACTTTGAAGAAAACGACTTTAACCGACTTATTACTTGGGTCAAAAATGAGGAAGAAATGATTCAGTTTGCCGGACCTTTATTTACTTATCCATTGACCCGAGAGCAGTTATTAAAGTATGCTAGTGACTCTACAAGGCAAATTTTCAAAGTTCGACTAACATCAACAGGAGAGATCATCGGGCATAGCGAACTTAATTTTCAAAATGAGATTCCACGACTTTCAAGAATATTAATAGGCGATAGTTCTTTCCGAAATAAGGGTATAGGCAAAGCGATAGTTAGAAGTCTACTAAATCGTGTATTTACAACTACTGACTTTGAAAATGTTGACCTAAGCGTTTTTGACTGGAATCATAGCGCAATTGCTAGTTACGAAAGTGTAGGTTTTAAAATTAGACATGGTTTAGAAACCTCCATGAGATTTAAAGAGGAAATCTGGACTGCTTATAACATGATGATAAATAAACAAACGTATTACGGTGTATAACATCAGCTCTGTTGCTATTTCTGGTTTCGGTGGTGTATGCTCTTTCGCTGCTTTCTATTACATTGGTGTAGTCTTGAAAGTGCCGTGCAACTAATGCCGCAGCAGCAACAAGCCGAAAATCGTTACCTGTAATTTTAAAAAAACCGACACGCCATTCAATGACAATATCAAAACTAGTACGAATCACTGGTTCAATTATTCTCATTTGTTTCCTGACTTTACTGATTTGGTTTAATCTACCTTTCACCATACTATATCGGACGGAAATAAAAGCCAGTAATGAATTCAAAGAAAATATTGAGGCTTTTAAGAAAAGGAATGGGACAATCCCTAGCGAAATCAATGGGACATTTGGAGAAGTTGAACGCTTTGAAGCCTTACAGCCGAATCTTACCCAGAATTTAAACAAATAGACAAAGACAATTTTACTTTGACTTACATTGAAGGCTTCGATTGACCGTATTTGACCTATGACTCACGACAGAATAAATGGGAGAAGAAATAAAAACAACAAGTAACACGAGGTTTAAATTGTGCCCGGGTAAGGTGGTTCTTGTTCTGTTTTTTATTTACATTAGTAGTCGGGCGACAAAGATGTGCTTTTTATTCGGGCACAATATAAACATGTAATCGTTAGCGGTCAGGCTATTACGACAATGCGAACTTCAAACATTGTGCAAAAAACAGAATGACGACATTAAAGACATTAACTGAAAAACATAATCTGATAAGTGAGACCAAGTTTCAGTTAAAGTCCTTTCTATTAATCGTTAGGCGACAACTTCAAAACACTTTTGCAGACACAAAAAAGTTCGCAGACAAAGGACAACTAAAATCACAACCAATCATTTCTGTTTCCGAAAGCAATCTTTGGAACATTGACGACAATGGACAGAACTGGATTTTAACCGCTGGTAAAGTTCAAAACTTGCGGTTAGCAGCAAAACGGCTTAACGGAATTGAAGTTGAAGCAAACAAACCTTTCAGTTTTTGGAAACATTTAGGAAATCCGAACATTGGACAAGGTTACGTAATCGGCAGAGAAATTCGGGAAGGCTGTATAGTGCCGACGATTGCAGGCGGACTTTGCCAACTTTCAAACGCTTTATATGATGCAGCATTAAAGGCCAACTTTGAAATCATTGAACGACATCGACACACAAAAGTGATTAAAGGTTCGCTAGCCGAGCAAGACCGAGATGCAACTGTAAAATGGAATTATGTTGACTTGCGTTTTAAATCAAACCACTCTTTCAGAATTGAAATTGACATTACCACAGACAAACTAATTTTAAAGTTTCGTAGCATAGAAAAAAGCAGTTCAACAGTTGACAGTAATTCAAAAGTATTTCTTCAATCCTCAAAACTAAATGACTGCTACTCTTGTGGCAACTTTGAATGTTTCAAACATCCCGACAGGAATTCAATCAAACAAGAAAGAGCGATTACAACTTTCATTCTTGACGACAAATGGAGTGAGTATGACAACTACGTAAAAACAATTTCATCCGACACGGATTTTTTTATCGTTCCGCTTTTCAAAAACAAATTCATTAAAACAAATCGTTACGACTGGACAATTAGAAATTCAAAAAATGTAAAAGTAACTTCGTTTGTTGCAATGCAAAGAGCATTGCAACTCCGCCTTGCTTCTAAAACTCAAAATAATATTTTTTCATTGTTGCTTCGCCTCGACAAAAAAGTTGCGAAGGCAGCCGCAGGCCTTATCCCGATTGAAAGTACCCATCTTGTAATCTCACAAAACTTGCTACCATTTCTCTTGGAGCAAGGTGTTTTAGGCGGTCGGACATTTGATGTTTTGATGAGCCGTTTGCCAATTGAAAAACTACACCAACGGTTAGACATTGCTCACAAGCAATTTCCTGAAAGCAAAACGCTTAATGACTTTAGGGCATCACAATCATTGATTGATTTAGAAAATACTGCATTAACAAAAGCACGGCAAATCATTACACCACACAAAGAAATTGCGGACATCTTCAACAACAAATCAATAAAGTTAGATTGGAGTTTGCCAGCTTTAACTAAGACGCAAACAACAGGCGACAAAATTCTTTTTCCTGCATCTGCAGTAGGACGGAAAGGTGCTTACGAAATAAAGCGACTTGCTAAAGAATTAAATCTTTCGGTTGTGATAACAGGACAAGCAGCGGAAGACAAAAACTTTTGGGAAGGAGTAACAACAGAGTTTGCGGGCAATAATCCGTTTGATAATGCTCGTTTGGTTGTTTATCCAACTTATGTAGAACATCAACCACGACTTTTATTGAAAGCACTTGCGACAGGTATTCCAATTATTACAACAACCGCTTGCGGACTTTCACCGACAGACAACTTGACCATAATTCCAATTGGCGACTATGAAAGTTTAAAACAAACAGTAAAGCAATGGACAGATAAAAAGCCCGAACCGCTAACAGCACATTTGCAATAGGCGGGGTTTCGTGCTCCGCAGACAGTTTTGTGGTTGCAGAACGCTCAGTTCTCAGAATGCATATTACTGAAAAGCCCGCCCATCGCGAATCTGCAAAAATGTTAGTGGCCATTCTCCAGACCAGAAATTCCGATTAATTTCCGGAGCTAACGTTTGTAGGATGAAAAAAACACATTGAAAATCAGCAAGTTATTTAACGTTAGTCAGAATTAAACAGACAGAAATTATGCGACAAAAACTGAATTTAATAACGCTTGGCGTTGACGACTTTGAAAAATCGTTAGCCTTTTACGAAAAAGGACTTGGTTGGAAAAAGTCCAACAAAAGTATGGACGGTTTAGCCTTATTTGACCTAGGCGGAATTATTTTGGCTTTACATCCACGACACGAACTTGCGGACGATACGACATTGGCATACCAACCGACAACATTTTCGGGGCTGACAGTTTCGCACAACACAAAATCGGAAAAAGAAGTTGACGAAATTTTAGAAAAGGTTGCAAAGCTTGGTGCGACAATCGTAAGACCTGGACAGAAAGTTTATTGGGCGGTTACAGCGGTTACTTCAAAGACTTGGACGGACATTTGTTTGAAGTTGCTTACAATCCGTTTTGGGAACTTAACGAAAACGACAACGTCAAACTGTAATGACAGCAACGCAGGTAATAAAAGCATTGACAATAGTTCCAGGTGTTGCCGACCAAGGTACTTAGATCACGCTTTTCGGACAGGATCTAACTCAGTATTTTAAAATACATAATATCAAACATGATAAATACGATCAAACTCAAACTATTGTTCAGCTTTCTTTTAACGCTATCTTTTTTAGTGGTTAATGCTCAGGTATCTAACCCCGCCGAACAAGTATTTAAAGAACAGCTAAGATTTTTGCAGAATGTAAATGCCCCTAACTTTTCGTTACAAGACACGTCCGGAAAGACGGTTCAGTTAGAGTCATTCAGAAGCCAAATTGTAGTTTTAGACTTCTGGTTTACGAATTGCGCTCCATGTATTGGCAACATCCCTTATTTTGAACTGACAAAGAGTTTTTACACCGACTCTAGTAACATTGTTTTTGTTAGCATTTGTATTGATAACATTGAGCGTAAAGACCATTGGAAATCGCTTATAAAGAAACATAATATAACAGGAATAAACCTCTTTTTGCCTAAGAATAGAAAACAGACGGAAAATAATGAATTTTACAAAGATACAATAAGTAGCTTTCCTACATATTTGCTGATTTCTAAGAAGGGGCAAATACTTGGAAATTTTGGTAATATAGACTCCACACTTCCTCTTCTTTCGATTCACAGAGCATTGAGGGAAAAACCACAGAAGATTCTTTCGATATTTTTCTAACGATGAAAGATAAATGGTATGATGATTATGGAAGTAAAATAGCGATATTTAAAAAAGAGCTGAATGATTTGGATAAGAAAATGAAAGGCTTATAACGTCGGTTCTGTTGCTGTCTCTTTTAGAATACGTTATTCAGCACTCTCTATTGCATCAGTGCAGACTTAACCCGAAGTGTTTGGAGAAAAGAAACCCAGCCAGTAACCTCGGCCCGCACGTCACCCGACATAACTTTTAGCCGATGTTGCTGGCTGAGTGACGTGCGGGCTCCAAGTTTCTGCTTTTTATTTACTTTAGTGCTGGTAACGGCGGAGGTGGTCTTTAATCCGGCACAACTTCTAGCCTTAAGCGTTATACGGCATTTCAAAAACCTTCTACGTTTTGATACGACTGTTTAATTATCACTATTCAAGAGTTTACTCTTATTTTTCAAAAGGAGATGCTGCGCCAGTATTCTCGACATTTGCATTTATTTTAGTTTTCGGTTTTTTTAATATATTGACCTTAGTCGACATAATAGTAAGTGTGGGTGCGGGAGTGAAAATCACTATGCCAACTTTTGAAGGATTTAAACGCATTTATCTGATGCTAGTCATCCTAGCCATTTATAGTGTATTTCACTATATATTTGTTTCTAAGAAAAAGCATATTAATATTTTGAAAGAAGCTCAAGGGGAAACTTCTAAACAATTTATTGTTAGATATTATGTACTACTGTATGTTGTTAGCACAATAGCTTTTTTTGTACTTTCACTCTGGTTAAGACAAGTTATTAGAGGATTTTAAATTGACTATTAAAGCAACCAAGGATATTATTTGAAAAAAATAAATGACAAAAGGGCTTATAATAAAAGAGAAACATAGACCATAAACCTGTAAAGCCACTACCATCTTAGCAACTGACTCGAGAAAAACGCCGTATAACATTGGTTTGCAAAAATGGCGGGCGACGTTTTTCTCTGAAATTTCCTACATTTAACCAAGGTTTGGTGCCGGACGACAATGAAGTGCTTTCTATCCACCATTTTCTCAAAGCCTAACCGTTATCGGCAACCCTAGGTAACACCCTGCAAAATGGACACAGACTTAATTTTACAACACATTAGCCGGCATATTCAGCTCGATAAAACCGAGACAGATTTTTTTATATCACTACTTCAATCAAAGAAACTTAAACGAAAAGAGTTTTTATTAAAGCAAGGCGACACTTGCAGGACTGAAAGTTTTATTGTCAAAGGCTGTTTGCGGACTTACACCATTGACGGCAATGGTTTTGAGCATATCTTAATGTTTGGAATTGAAGATTGGTGGGTGGGTGAACTTTATAGTTTTTTAACCCAAAGTCCAGCTACTTATTTTATTGATGCATTGGAAGACACAGAAATTTTACAAATCACAAAGTCAGACCTTGACAAACTCTATGACCGTGTTCCAAAATTTGAACGCTTTTTTAGATTGATACTTCAAAACGCCTTTATTGCACAACAGCAACGCATCAATCAAAATCTTTCCTTCACAGCCGAACAGCGTTATTTGGACTTCATCGCCAAACATCCAAACTTGGAACAACGCCTTTCTCAAAAACAAGTTTCAGCATATCTTGGCATTACCCCCGTTTTTTTGAGTATGATTCGTAAAAAATTATTTCAAAAGTGATTTATTAAACTACTTTAATTTTTATCGTTTTCGTTCTCTGTTCTTTTGCATCATCATTCAAAAGAAACAGATAATGAAAATTATAATTATTTATCACAGCGGATATGGGCATACAAAAATTGTTGCTGAACATATCCAAAAAGGTGCTTCAAGAGAATTGGAGCAGGTAACGCTTTTGTCAACGCTTGAAGCACTAGATGATTTTGAGCTATTACATCAAGCAGATACATTAGTGCTTGGCAGTCCAACTTATATGGGGACAATTTCAGCCGATTTTAAAAAGTTTATGGAAGCAACTGGCAAATTTTGGTACAGCCAAAAATGGAAAGACAAATTTGCAGCAGGATTTACAAACTCATCAACTGTAAATGGCGACAAGCTAAATACATTGCAGCAACTTGCACTCTTTGCTTCTCAACACAGTATGCTTTGGATTTCCACTGGAATTTTACCAAAGTTTGAAAACGACAAACAATTGGAAGAACCAAATGGACTTGCCAGTTATCTGGGGCTTATGACACTTTCCGACAATTCAACAAAGGAAGTAAATCATCCAAAAGGTTTGGAAACAGCGGAACTTTTCGGAGAACGCATTGCACAAATCACGAAACAATTTAAACAATCAAAATAATTTTAGAAGATGAGAAGTAAAATATTCAGCACAAACAACGATTTGACAGGTTTAATTACCCGACTTACACTTGGTTTAATCCTATTTCCACACGGAGCACAAAAAATGCTTGGAATATTTGGTGGCTATGGCTTTAGCGGAACTATGGGTTTCTTCGCAGACACTTTACATTTACCTTGGATAATTGGCTTCTTGGTAATCGTAATTGAATTTGTAGGATCATTATCTTTAATTGCAGGATTCGCAAGTAGAATCTGGAGTGCATTGACGATAATTTTATTTATTGGCATTATCTTTAACTCACACGTTGAGAATGGTTTTTTTATGAATTGGTTTGGTAATCAAAAAGGTGAAGGCTACGAATTTCACTTGCTTATCATTGGCTTGTCTCTAGCGACACTTGTAAACGGAAGTGGAAAATATTCCGTTGACGAAAGAATTTTTAATTAGTTTCCTATTGAAAAGAAACAAAATAGCAGGCAAGTAAAAGCGACTTTTTATCCTGAATTAGCTGAACAAAATGCGCATGCAGAAACGTCAGGACTTAGGTACCATAAAAATTTGCGCAGTGCGTGTCGCCTATGTGGGCATGGAAAACAGCGCAAAATATGTATGAGCAGTAATCTTTACTTTTTTTGTACAAGTTTGTAATGGTGGTCACCAAAATAAGGCTTTGGGCAACAGCCCAACCTCCATTCGCGTTCGGCTCCAGGAGTAAGCCTGATCGGGATCAATTCCTAAACGAATCAGGTTTTTCTTTTTCCGTCCAGGCTTTTTCCAATCAGTCCAGATACAATTATTGTGCTGCTGGATGAGGTAGAGATAATCGTTGATCTGGTCGGGATCCACTTCAGTAGGCAGCTGGTTGAAATGGAGAGCACTTGGGCCAGACGCCAAGTCAGAACTTTACCGACACCATTCAACCGACAAACCTACTTGACTTTAACGACAACTTTCCCTTTAGCACGACCACTTGAAACGTAGGACATTGCTTCGTTCATTTGCTCAAACGAAAACACCTTATCAACTACAGGACGAATGATACCTTGTTCAATCAACTTTCCAATTTCTGACAACTGTTTTCCATTGGCTTGCATCAACAGAAACGAATAATCAACACCGAGTTTTTTCGCTTGACTTCTGACTTTTCTACTCAAAAAGAAAACGGCGGTTTTCATAAACCACGACAAACCGATTTCTTTCGCAAAAGTCGTATCAGGCGGACCTGAAATAGAAATTACTTTTCCGCCAGACTTCAATATTCGCAATGACCTTTCAAGCGTTTTTTCGTCTTGACTGTTCAACACTAAATCGTAATCTTTCAAAATGGTTTCGAAATCTTGCGTTTTATAATCAATCGCAACATCAGCACCCAAACTTTTGACCAAGTCAAAATTATCGGCACTTGTGGTTGTGGCGACAGTAGCACCCAAATGTTTTGCCAACTGGATCGCAATTGTTCCGACACCGCCCGAACCTGCTTGAATAAACACTTTCTGACCTTTTTTAAGCTTTGCTTTTTCAACAAATGCTTGCCAAACCGTTAAAGCAACCAAGGGGATTGAAGCAGCTTGTTCCATAGAAATGTTCTTTGGCTTCAAAGCGACATCCTTTTCATTGACAGCAATGTATTCCGCAAATGCTCCAATTTTAAAATCAGCGGGGCGAGCAAAAATTTCATCACCTACTTTGAACCTACTGACTTTTGAGCCGACTTTCGTTATTACTCCTGCAACATCGTGTCCCAAAATCAACGGAAATTTGTAAGGAAGTAATAACTTAAATTCTCCACTTTTCAGTTTGGCATCTAACTGATTGATACTTGCTGAGTGGACTTGAACCAACATATCATTTTCGTTAACGACAGGTTCGGCAACTTCAACTAGTTGTAATTTATCTTCCTTGCTATATCTATTTATTGTGTATGCCTTCATGATCTTTATTTTAAGCGTTGTTTAATTGTTTGAGAACTGTTTTTTCTAGCATACCATAAGCAAAGTGTTGTAAAGTAGTTAACAGGGGCAATCCTTTTCCAACCAAATTTCTAAATTTAGGCTTATCTGTTTCAACCACTTTAAGAACTTTTGCTGCAACCAGTACAGGGTCTTCACCTTGTTCAACAATGAACTCTGCGTATCTTTCACTTTTATTCCTTAAGGTATTGTAATCTTCAATTCTATTTATCGTTGTGGATGAGTTTTCCATAATATTTGTTTTGAAAGAACCTGGCTCAATCATAGCCACACGAATATTAAACTCAGTTATTTCATAACGTAACGCTTTAAAATAACCTTCTAAGGCGTGTTTGGACGCTGCATAGTAAGATGTATTAGGAAACGCAACAATCCCTGTAATTGAACCAACAGTTATTATTTTGCCAAATTTTTGTTTTCTAAAATAGGGCAGTACGGCATTTGTTACTTTTATAGTTCCCCAAAAGTTTGTCTCAAATTGTTTTCTTCCTAATTCAATGGGTATTTCCTCTGCAATACCAGTAACTAAAAAGCCAGCATTGTTAATTAGAACATCTAATTGCCCTACTTCTTTGAAAATTCTTTCAGGCAAAGTGTTAATTGACTGTTCTGAATCAAGGTCTAATCCTATCATTTTGAATGGTACTGATGCCTTCATCTTTTCAGGATTTCGGCTTGTGCCGATTACATTGTAACCATTTCTATGAAGCTCGTTTGCGATAAGTAAACCAAAGCCCGAACTTGCACCGGTTACTAAAATATTTTTGCTCATTTCTATATGTTTTAAAATTAAAATTGTAATATTGCTTGCAAATTGCAAGTGCAAATATATAAAAACTTTCAAATTGCAAGTTAAAATCAGAAACATTTTTCAACTTATTTATGGATACTAGTAAAAAAAGGTCAGACTGCCCCTTAAGTTGCTCACTTGACGTATTTGGCGATAAATGGTCGTTACTCATTATCAGAGACTTGATGTTCAGAAATAAGTGTACCTATAACGACTTTTTAAAATCAGAAGAAGGCATTGCTACCAACATTTTAGCATCAAGACTTAAAGGACTTGAAGAAAATGGCGTTATAGAAAAATTAGCTCACCCCGACAGTAAAGCAAAAAATTTGTACCGACTGACACAAAAAGGAATTGACTTATTGCCTATAATTATGGAAGTTTATATTTGGTCAGACAAGTATATGACTATTCCTGCTGACATCAAGGCGACAATTAAAGAAGCTAAAAAGGACAAAGACAAATTTGTAAAACAGGTAACAAAAGAATTGAAATCAAAATGACGAGAAGAAAAGATAAAGTATGCATAAACTATAAATAGGCGATTGTTGGGATACATATTTAGTAAGCGAGCTTGAATTCATTTACTGCGACTAAAGACGCCAGCAGGTAACACCATGTCCTATGTCCTTAATTATGCCCGGGCGACGCGGTAGTCGAAGTTTACTCCTTTTTATTTACATTAGTACAGCTCGATACAGAAATGCTTTTAAGTCGGGCACAATGTAAACACCTAGCGTTATATGCCTGTCTCCAGATCAGAAATTCCGATCGATTAGTCAGAGTTTTAGAATGACACACCAACACGATAACAAAGACAATATGATACAAAAAGTTTTACTGCTTATTTTAACAATTTTGACACTTCAAAGCTGTAACCTCGGAACATCGGGAACTTGGAAAAACGACAACATAGACAAGGATAAAAAGGAACAAATAAAAATTTTAAACGACAAGTTATTTAAGGCAATTATAAGCAATGACGTTGCTGGAGTTAAGGCTTTAATGTCCGACAAGCTCCTTGAAAAAGGTGCTTCTGACTTAGACAAATTAATTAATCAAGTTAGCACTTCTTTTAAATCTGACAGTTACAGAATTCTTGACGAATACAATGTTCAGAATTCAACTACAGGCATGGGTAACAGTTTGCCTTCAGGAATTTCTGGCGACAATGATTATGTGATAAACTACCAAGCATTGAACAAGGAAATGTATGTTTCATTATTATTGCCAACTGGACTTGATAACGAATTATTGATTACAGCTATTTATGGTAATTACGACAATCAATGGAAACTAAATATCCTGCAATTTGGACAGTATAGTTTGTTCAAAAAAACCGCTCCCGATTATTACAAATTAGCAAAGGAAAGCTATGACAAATCATATTTAATTGACGCAGTAAACTTTGCCGGTCTTTCCAAACAATGTTTAAGACCTGCTAACGACTTTTTTCAATATCAAAAAGAAAAAGACATTAATGAATTCTATGACAAGGTTATGAAGGAAGTAAATACAAAGTTCACATTCCCTTTGACACTCGACAATGTTGACACCAAACCGAAAGTGTTTAGAATATTCCCTGAAATGATTAATGAAGGATTTTTTCCAATGGTATATTACTTGTCAGACATCGACCTGAAAGATACTACAGCGCTAAAAATTGAAAATGAAAAAGTGAAAAAAGAAGTTGGACGACTATTTACAGGTATTGATAAGGACAAAAAATTTGTATTTTACTGGGCATTTAAAGAAATACCAGACGGTAAAAAATTAGTTGAACATTATGGGTTTATTGACAAACGGACAGAATAGAAAAACGGCATATAACAGCGCATTTGCTCGTTCTGGAGCCACAAAGCAGTGCTTATAAATCGGGCCAACCTTAAACCTGTAAACGTAACTTGCCATATTAAAAACCGGATTAACGCCCTTGGCAAACGACTGTCTAAGTGACAATGGAAATAAAACGAATAAGCAGTTTAGAAAGTAATCTAGTAATAGAATTATTTGACAAATACAGAATGTTTTACCAACAGCCTTCAAATATAGAACTGGCTAAAAAGTTTATTCAGACTCGACTGGATAATAATGAGTCGGTAATTTTTGTCGCAATCGTTAAAGATGAAAACCAGATAGTTCCGATTGGCTTTACACAGCTATATCCCAAATTTTCATCCGGAAAAGCCATTAAAATATGGATACTTAACGACCTGTACGTAGAGCCAAAGTACAGAAAACAAGGGACGGGAGAAAATCTTATTAAAACGGCATTGAAGTACGCAAAGAAAGATGGTGCAAGCTATGTGGAGCTTTCAACAGCAGTCGACAATTATAATGCACAAAGTCTCTATGAATCCATTGGGTTTATAAGACAACATCCGAGCACTGATTTTTTTAGTTACAAGATTGACGTTAGGTAGATTATAAAAAATATCGCAGGTAACATCAGGTTAATTTATGCCCGGGTGACGAAGTACCGAAGCATATTTGCTTACCATTCTTGGTACTGAACTCCTTGTTGATGGAGGGTTAACATATCTGTCAAAATAATTAACAAGTCTAAACTTAAAGAAGCGACTTTACCAAAGGCGTTACACTCAGTTTCGGAATTTGAATTTTAAAAAACAAAGACTCGGACTGTAGGCTAAACTTTTAAATAATTTGTACTTTGCACAAGTAATTGGTTAACAAATCTTTTGCTTGTGCGTGTTGCATATCTGAAGAAAGCCCAGCAGATACCAGTTTAGCAAAATGGCGGCTTTAGTGCTAAATTCAACTGCAGTTCTCCGATTGAACTTTTGTACAAAACTGAACAATTGTGCTTTCTATCCGCCATCTTCGAAAAGCCTAATCGTTATGCTTAAGCTAAGAAACCTGCATCACTCAAAGTCTGAATAACTCATGAAAAAAATATGCTTTATTTTCTTCTTACTTTGTGCGTGGCAATTTTCCCAGGGACAAGACCTAACGGCCAAAGACTTTTATCAACACTTGGGAAAAGTTTTGCCGACGAATCAGTCGGACTCAATTATATTAGAAGTGACGGAATACGGTTGTCTAGGAAGTCAAATAAATTACGCCGTCAAGATTAAAGAAAGTGATGGTCTTATAACAGTTGACTTTTATTCTCAAAGACTTAAGGAAAGATTAGCTCTATCCTCCAAACTTGAAACGGTTTTAGATACGACCTTTACAATAGAAAGAAGTATTTTGAAGAAGAATCTCGAAGCAGAAATAACACAAATAAAATCCAGACCTGTTTTTATTGAAGCTAGTTTTAAAATTATATTGAATCAAGGGAATTCAAGTAAGGAGTTTACGCTTAGAAGGGGCGAAGGACTCTGCTATTTACTGCGTTTTAATAAATCGTATGAATCCTATTTCACTAGAAGATAGCCTGCGCATAACGAGTTTAGCGTTAGTGGGTAGACAGTGCGAATAGAAACATTTGAGCAATAGTACACTTTGGTGCTGGCAGACGGTTCTCGGTTTCAAAGCCTTGAACGTCGGCAGCCATTGTAGGCACCCCAGAACAAATGAAGTACAGAGAAATACAACCCTGCAAAGAATTAGCATCCTTTATTCATTCCTATTGGGAATTGAAAGGAGACGAATTTGATAGACAATGGGAGCGAAATATTCCTGATGGTTGCGCAGGATTAGTAATGAATTTGGGTAATACTTGTTTGACAGACAACGGCTTGGTTTCTATGGAATTTGGGAAAACTTATGTAGTTGGTGCAATGACTTCATTCAAAGATAGTTTTATTGACAGCGAAACACATCTATTAGGAGTTTGCCTCAAGCCTGCAAGTTTTGCTAACTTCTATCACTATGCTTCACAAAATGAATTGATTGACAATACCGTCGAATTTGAGAAATCCAATTCATTTGATGTTGATAAAATCCTTGACAACCCATTCGATTATCTTAACCAATTTTTTTCCGACAGAAGAAAAAGCCAAAACAACCTGTTGCAATCTGCTATCAATGATATACATTCAACAAACGGACAAATTAGCATTTACGAACTATCAAAACGAAATTTCACGACTGTAAGACAACTGGAGCGGAATTTTAAAAAGTACATTGGATTATCACCGAAAGAATATTCAAATATTATTCGCTTTCAAAATGCTTTGAGCATAATCAAAAATTCAAGTGAAAATCGGAGTTTCTTAGATATTGCTTTTGAATGTGGCTATTATGACCATTCGCATCTTGCCAATGAAATAAAGCGAAACACGGGACTTTCAGCATCACTACTTTAAATGTCGCATTTTTACAAAGTGCAAGTGCTTGTCCAAAAGTAATTTTGCAGAAACATTAAAATTCACAACAAATGCGAAAATTATCACTTTTCATTGCGACAAGTTTGGATGGTTACATTGCCAAACCGAATGATGACCTCAGCTTCTTGAAATTAGTAGAAAAAGAGGGCGAAGATTATGGTTATGCGAAATTTACCTCAACGATCGATACCATTATTATTGGCAGGAAAACATATGATTATGTGCTTAAAGAAATCGGTTCTTCTCATTATGATAATGGAGAAAGAGACGTATATGTGATAACAAGAACCGAAAGACCAGGTGTTGGTAAAATAAAGTTTTACACTGGAAATCTAATTGAATTAGTGCATAAACTTAAAAGCGAACACGGAAAAAATATTTATTGTGATGGTGGGGCGGAAATAATAAACGAACTTTTAAAAAATGACTTGATTGATGAATTTATTATTTCGGTTATCCCAATATTATTAGGTAATGGAACAAGACTATTTAAAGACGGACGACCTGAACAAACGCTTGAATTTATCACTGCTAAAACATTTGATACAGGATTAACGCAGTTACATTACAAACGAAAAAAATAAACAACGAACCACCAATATCGGTTTGGTAATATGGCGTGCAAAGTTCATCCTCCCTGTAGAGTTAAGCGCAGCGTCTTTACGGATTCTTTAATTAACAGAGGAGTCTTCGACTCCATTAAATAATTATTATTTAGCTTGATATCTGACCGAGGTTATGTAATAAGAGTTCAACAGGCTATTCATTTCATTGCTTTCTCGGTAGTATAATGGATAGACGTTTTCACACGTGCAGAATGATGATTGAAACTTAATGGTGTAATTTCGAGCTGAGATACTCTTTTATTTATGAATCCATAAAGTTCTGCGGAACTCTACGGGGTAGGCGGTCATTTTAAAAACGTCTCTAGTCATTTATGAACAAACAGACTTTAAAATAATAATTCGGTAAAATAATTAGAAAATGGAATTCTCACCCTTCAACAATGTTGTTAAACTCTGCCTTCAAGGTATGGACATGGAAGAACAAGGTAAATGTGAAGAGGCAATCAAGCTATTTCAGCAGGGCTGGAACGAAGCCACAAATAACTTTGAAAAATTTCTTGCAGCCCATTATATCGCCCGACAACAAAAAACTGTTTCCGATAAATTAAAATGGCTTGAAATAGCTTTGCAGTTTGCTTTAAAAACAACTAATGACTCTGTCAAAAGTGCGTTTCCATCTCTCTATTTGAATATTTCCCAATGCTATGAGGATTTAAATGACCATCACAAAGCAAAAGAGAATTCTGAATTGGCAGCTTTATTTCAGAATAATCCGTCCGACAAAGGTCCCTTTTACCATGGCACTAAAGCAGATTTGCAGGTTGGCGATTTATTAACGGCGGGTGGCAATTCTAATTACAAATCTGAAATTAAAATGAATCATATATATTTCACAGCTCTGGTTAATGGTGCCGGACTTGCTGCTGCATTAGCAAAAGGCGATGGAGATGAACGAGTGTATATTGTTGAACCAACAGGGAAATATGAGAATGACCCCAACCTTACGGATAAAAAATTTCCAGGCAATCCGACCCGTTCATACCGCTCAGAATTTCCATTAAAAATCGTAGGAGAAGTAACAAATTGGGTTCGACAAACCCCCGAAGAACTTCAAAAATTTCGTGAAAAATTGGCGAATAATAAAGGAGAAATAATTAATTAGTGGAGAAGACGTGAAAGAACAAACTATATCTCCACGAAACAGACGAATCATCTAATTGGTTCGTGAAGATACGAATCAGGGCAGGAGATTAACATTCTGTCCATTCTTCTCTACTTATTATGTTCCAGAACTAATCAAAAAAAAAGTTTGTGTAGTTAAATGGCTTCGCATATATTTGTAGTCAATTAGCTACGCAAAATGAACTTAAGACGAGACGTATTTCAAGCCATAGCAGACCCAACCAGGAGAGCCATTCTTATATTGGTAGCTTCACACTCTATGACGGCAGGCGCAATAGCCTCAAACTTTGACACCGCAAGACCAACAGTTTCAAAGCATCTGCAAATACTCACCGAATGCGAATTGCTTACACAGGAGCAAAACGGTAGAGAAATTTACTATCACTTAAATCCTAATAAGATGAAAGAAATCGCAGACTTTATTGAACCATTCCGCCAAATGTGGGATGACAGGTTTAATAAATTGGAAACCATTATGAAAAATTTTAAATCAAAAGAAATAGAGTAATATGGAACGAAAAACGAAGATCCATGCCGAAGACGGCAAACAGGAATTAGTAATTACACGGGAATTTGATCTGCCATTGGAATTGCTTTTTAAAGCCTATGCTGAGCCGGAAATTGTTGAGCAATGGATGGGAACGAAAGTGCTGAAATTTGAGAATAAAAAGCATGGAGGTTGGCAATTTGAAACGAGTAACGCCGTGGGACAAGTTGTATTCAAGGCCAATGGGGTAGTTCATGATTTTGTTCCGAACCAGAAAATTGTACGGACATTTGAAATGGAAAACACGCCTTTTGACGTTCAGCTGGAGTTTCTGGAATTTGAACAGGTTAATGCTAATACCAGCAAACTTACTATGCATATAGTATACAGATCAGTTGCACTGAGAGACCAAATGCTGGCTTTACCTTTTGCCCAGGGTATTAATATGGCTCATAACCGATTACAAGATATCGTAAGCAAATTAAAATAACATACCATGACAAAGACAACGAAAATTACTTACTGGATTTCCACTCTCTGGCTTGCATTAGGGATGCTATCGACCGGAATAGTACAGTTATTGCAAATGAAAGAAGAAAAAGATATGTTTAGCCATTTGGGCTATCCGGTTTATTTTCTAACAATCCTGGGTGTTTGGAAAATTTTAGGAGTTATAACAATACTCTTGCCTGCCGGCAAGCAGGTATTTCTAAACGTATTAAAGGAATGGGCTTACGCAGGCTTTTTCTTTGCCATGTCGGGAGCTATTTTTTCTCATTTGGCGATGGGAGATAGTGCCAAAGAATTTTTTGGGCCAGTATTATTACTAGTTCTGACTGCGGTATCGTGGTATTTTAGGCCGCAGGATAGAAAGATTGTTTCATTAATCAATATATAAAAAGCATGAATCCTAAAGCCGATTTTTATTTCAGTAAAGGCAAGTGGCAGGAAGAGCTCTTGAAATTGAGAATGATTGTTCTTGATTGTGGACTTGCCGAAGAATTGAAGTGGGGATGTCCTTGTTACACCTTTTCTTCGCCGGCCAAAAGGCAGGGAGGTAACATAGTTTTAATACACGTGTTTAAAGAATATTGTGCGCTTTTATTTTTTAAAGGCGCCTTGTTGAATGATGCTAACGGTATTCTAGTTCAGCAAACGGAGAATGTACAGGCAGCCCGCCAGATTCGCTTTACTAATGTTGAGCAGATAATGGAGATGGAGCCCATCCTGAAAGCATACATTTATGAAGCCATTGAAGTGGAAAAAGCCGGTTTGAAAGTCGAATTAAAAAAGACACCGGATTTTACAATGTCAGAAGAATTTCAAATGAAATTGGATGAAAGTCCGGTGCTGAAAACTGCTTTCGAGGCATTAACACCGGGACGGCAGAGAGGATATATGCTTTATTTTTCTGCGCCCAAACAGTCCAAAACCCGGGAGTCGCGGGTTGAAAAATGTGTGGAGCGAATTCTTAATGGAAAAGGACTAGATGATTGATAGCTTACAATTGACAGAAAAGAAAAAGATACTCATAATTATCGGAAGTGCCAGCCAACACTCTGCGAACCAAAAACTTGTAGACAACTTCGTAAAGCTGACCTGGGACGAATTTAATGTGACAGTTTTTAATGACTTAAAAACACTTCCGCATTTTGACCCGGAACTATCAGCTGATAAGCCCCCGAGAGCCATTGAAGCATTTAGGGCCGAGATTGAAAAAGCAGATGGGATCTTAATTTGTACTCCTGAATATGTTTTTAGTATTCCAAGCGGACTTAAAAATGCAATTGAGTGGTGTGTTTCAACAACAGTTTTTTCTGATAAACCAGCCGGACTCATTACCGCTTCTGCGGATGGACAAAAGGGGCACGAGGAATTGCAGTTAATAATGAAAACTCTGATGACTAAATTTACTGATGAAACAACTTTGTTGATCCAGGGCATTAAGGGAAAAATTAACGCCCAGGGTGAAATAAGTCATGCTAAAACAGCGGTAGAATTCAATAACTTTATCGAGGCGTTTATGACGCTGATAAAAAGGGCTGGCCAAAACCCATAGCATCTTGCAAGCTTTGTTATGCTGAACTCGTTTTAAAGCCCCGATTCTTATTCTATTTATAATCACTAAAGCTCGAGGGACGAAGATTCGTAAACTGATAAAACGTATTACTAAAAGCCGAAAGACTATGATAGCCTATAGAGTAGGCAATTTCACTCATTGACTTATCAGTCTGCAAAATCATTTCGAAAGCCTTAACCATACGCAATAGTTTAAGGAATTGCAGAAAAGACATCCCCAGAGTAGTTTGAAATAGTCTTGATAGAGTGCGTCCGCTGAGGCCAAACCGGTTGCTTATACTTGCGAGTGTGTGAGTTTCTGCAATATTAGTCTCTATATAGTTCATTATCGCTCTCATTCGTTCATTATCAGTCGAAGGTAAAGCGATGGGCAGCACTCTTACACTCACTTCAGGTAAAATATTCTTTATGGTAGTCAGAAACTGATAGCGGCCATCATCTGGTTTTACCGGGCCTTCCCATTTCTCGGTGTATTTAATCATCTGTAAAAGAAGATCATTGATTGGATAAATGCCGATCTGACTGTAAAATGGATTTTTGTCATCGTCAGAAGCATAAAAGAAGAGAGATCTCAATACAGTCGCCGAATGTCCAACCTTGAGCTGATGCTCCAGTCCCTGTGGTATCCAGAAATAATGTCTGGCGGGTATTACCAGGGTTTTGTTTTTGATGTGTACATAGGCTAATCCTCCTTCAACATAAGATAATTGGCCTTTTGTATGCTTATGAGTTAAAATGTGCTTTTCCGATTTTTCGTGCATGACGTATACGGATTCGGGCAGTTTATCAATTTCTGGAAGAGAAGCAATTAAACTCATATTAAAAAAAGAAAGTATTAGGGAAGGCCATAGTCTTTAGAATATCATCTAAAATAAATTGGCTCGATTCATCAAATATATGGCTTATTACCTAAAATTAAAGAATACTGTTAAATCTACTTTTGCAGCAAATTAAAACATGCGGTATTATAGAAAGCAGGTGCTAACCTGTGTTTTTTTGTTAGTCAATTTTGCGTTTTTGCGGGCACAACAAAAACCGAATCCAGAGAAAATATTAAGCTTGTCATTATCAGAAGTATGGCAAAAAGCCCAGGATTTTAGTAAGGCGATTCAAGTTCAGAGTTTAAATGTGCAAAGAAGTGATGAACTGGTTAAAGATGCATACGCAGAAAGACTGCCTGAACTTTTCGTTGCGGGTAATTATGAAAAAGCCACAAATATCCCGATTTATGAAAATGGCTTATTTAATAAACCAAGTCAGCATGAGGTTATACACGACCTTTATAAAATTGGCGCAGACGGTTATCTGAATCTTTATCACGGCAATAAAATAAATTTAAAAATAGCCGAAGAAAAAACCTTGCATCACCTTGCACTGGAACGGAAAAACTTAAGCGTTTCGGAGACTAAGCTCCATGCCGTAGCTTATTATCTCGAACTTCAAAAGAGTCGTATTTTCAGATCATTGATGATAAAAGACATTGCTGATCAAGAAAAGCAGCTGGCTGAAATTAAAAATTACCTTAAACATGGTGTGGTATTAAAAACCGATGTGTTGCGGGTAGAGTTAAAGCTGTCACGTCAAAAAATGTCTTTAATATCGATCGAGAACGACATTGCCATCGCTAACCAGCGCTTAAATATTATTATTGGAGAGTCCGATGAACGAATTGTTATCCCCACAGACTCCATCAGCACGGATGCGCTTGAGTTAAAGAGTTATGAAGATTATTTAGCTGAAGCATTGGAAAAATCATATGAAAATAGGATATCCGAAAAGGAAACTGAGCTGCGACACATCGAATTTAAAAACATCAGGGCAAATGTTTCTCCTAAGATTGGCTTGTATGGAGATTTCTTTTATGCAAATCCCCAGATCTTTCTATATCCTTATAACCCTCATTTATATTCTTTAGGTCTTGGCGGAATAAAAGCATCGTTCCCGATCTCCGCATTTTACCATAATAAGCATAAAGCCAGGGCGGCCGAAATCGCATTTAAACAACAGGAGGTTGAACACACTGATACGCAGGACAAGGTTCGTCAGCAGGTTAAAGAAGCTTATTTACGTTTTAAGGAAGCAATTATTCGAATAGACGTGGCTAAGGTCAATGTTGCCCAGGCAACAGAAAATCTTCGAATCATTAACAATACCTATTTCAATCAAACCTCTTTGATTACTGATCTTTTGGACGCTGATGTCCAATTATTAGAAAGCCGGTTTGATTTCGCCGCCGCACAAATTTCGGCTCAGTTGCACTATTATAAACTACAACATATCATAGGAAATCTTTAAAATGACCAAAAAAAATAAGTACACCGTTACCGATCAATTGATCACAAAAGTTACGGCCTGGATTGCCGGTATTATTCTTATTGTACTCTCAGTATGGGGAATGATTTCTTTGTGGGAATTATATAAATACGAAGAAACTAATGATGCTCAGGTTCAGGAATATATAAATCCTGTAATTTCAAGGGCAGGCGGTTTTATTGTTGAATTGAAGTTCGATGAGAATCAGGAAGTGAAAAAAGGAGATACATTGTTGCTTATTGACAATCGCGAATACGTGATTCAACAGCAACAAACGGAGGCGGCGCTGCAAAATGCGAAAGCTCAAATCAACGTATTAGAGAGTAATATAGAAACATTAGAAAAAACATCACAGGTTAATAACTCGCGGGTTGTAGGTTCTAAAGCCAAATTATGGAAACAGGATTTGGATTACGTCCGTTACAAAAAACTTTTTGATGTTGAGTCTGCAACCCAGCAACAGCTGGAGAATGAAAAAGCTAAATTAGATGTCGCAAAAGCCGATTATGAAGCTGAAAAGGAAAACTATCAAGCCTCTTTATTGAAAATTGAAGATACGCGGGCAGAGAAAGTTGTCATTCAGGCAGAAATAAAACGATTAGAAGCTTTATTAGACCGCCATAAACTGGATGTTTCATATACCGTTATCACTGCACCTTATGATGGGCGAATGGGAAGGAGGACGATCGAAAAAGGTCAAATGATTGATGCCGGACAGGTTTTAGCTTATATCGTCAATAAAGAGACAGATAAATGGGTTATCGCCAATTACAAAGAAACACAGGTAAGGCATATGCACATCGGTGAGATGGCAGAAATAGAAGCTGATGCATTCCCCGGTAAAAAGTTTAAAGGAAAGATTATTTCCTTGTCTCCGGCTACCGGATCAAGCTTTTCTCTTCTTCCGCCAGACAATTCGACCGGTAATTACGTGAAGATAGTTCAACGTGTTCCTGTAAGGATAAAACTTACCGGTAGCGAAAAGGAGATAGAGCCTTTAAAAGTTGGAATGAACGTAAATGTGAGGATGGAGAAAACATCGTATGACTAAGATCATTCCCTTATTTAAAGCCTGGGTACCCGAATGGTTAATTAAAATAACACTGTTTATCGTTCTCTTGCCCAGCCTGGTACTCTTTTTTCTACCGCTGGCGAACATCAATGCAGCCGCTGGGTTTTATGGAATAGAGCCTTATGATGTGCAATTTACGGTTGTTTTATTTTATGCCGGCTACACAAGCTTTTTCTCCCTGGAAAGAAGATTTTTTAATTTTCTGGCTACGAAGGAATATTTTTTCATCATCACATTTGTACAAATAAGCACTTCATATGCATGTTATGTAACCCAAAGCCTTACAGTGCTCTTCATTTTACGTTTTATACAAGGAATGGCTTTTACCTGTACCGTAAACCTTTCCCTTGCATTAATATATAATCGTTTACGAAGTCAGAGGGCACGAGGGATTGGTTATTCTATATTTTTCGGAATGCTGATCTGCATGATTCCTTTTAATAATTTCGTCACCGCCGATCTTATTGATGCGTTTAATTTTAACATGCTCTATAAATGTGCTATTTTCTCTTACATGCCCAGTTTGGCTTTATTAGGCATTTTAATGAATAATGTAAGGCTGAACGTGAAATTTCCACTGTATAAGTTAGATTGGGCCAGCTTTGTTATTTATGGGACAATGCTTTGTTTACTGGGATATGTGCTGGTTTATGGTCAGGAATATTATTGGCTTGATGACCGGAGAATACTGTTCAGCATATTGTCGCTTGTATTTCTGCTGATTGTTTATGTTATCAGGCAGCTCAGTCTTAAGCGCCCTTATTTTGATCTCGAAGTTTTTAAGTATCGCAACTTTAAAGTAGGTGCACTTCTGCTTTTCATTTTATACATATGCCGGTTCGCATCCGGTATAACATCCAATTATTTTGCAAGCGTTTTAGGATTGGATCCCATCCATATCTCCTATATCACACTTTTTAATATTCTGGGTATCATCATTGGAGTTGTAATTTCATGTGTTTTACTGCTTCAACACAGGTCTATGAGAATGATTTGGATAAATGGATTTCTGTTATTATTGATTTACCATGTCTGGATGTTCTTTTTGTTTAATACCCAGGCCAACGAATCGGAGTTTTTTCTTCCCTTAATTATTCAGGGACTAGGGGTGGGGATGCTAATGACACCTCTGATTATTTTTATGGTTTCCGCTGTGCCTGCCCGCTTAAGTGCAACGGCGGCGGGAATATGTCTTTTCGTTCGCTGTTTCGGCTTTTATTCAAGTATCGCACTTATTAACTATTTCGAACTGTTTGCCAAAAGCAAACACTTTAACACCTTTCAGGAGAATTTAAACGCACTTAATCCGGTAGTACAAACAAGTATGTTTAAGCAAGCTGAGTTGATAGTAAATAAAGGAGTGGCCCATGGAAAAGCAGCTCAACTGGCGAATAAGCTTTTAATAAAGCATATTGATGTACAGGGACAGATCCGGTTTGCAATGGATTATTTTGAGATGATCAGCTGGCTGCTTGTTGCTACTCTGTTAATTATACCTATGTTTCCTTACATAAATAAGACCATTAATTATTTGAAGAAAAATCAACCTGCGCCGTTTTAAATTTTTAATATTAGTGCAAAAACACTGGTAAATTACTGGAATCAATGTATCCGGACTAAACGAATGTAAGGGAATTGTGATGACAGCGAAATTACTTGTAAATCAACTTTAAGTATTCGCCAATTAAAATTGCAGTCGGATATAATACTTGTTCTTCAGTTTGTGCATGCAGTTTTAATGCTTCGCTAAAACGCAATACCTCCGGATGGTTTTCTTCCTTGGCGGCTTTATTCAGCTTTTCCAGCGACGCAACAATTTGCTGATGTTCTGAAAGCATTTGTTGAAATTCCTGTTTAAGTTTATCTGATAGTGGGATTGCCGCTTTCATCTCGGCGTTGACCTTTCCTTTGGATAAATCGCTGAGCAGACCCAGAGGGGGCAGGGCATATTCTTCCTCTTTTACAAAGTGCGGGTGGAGCAATTTAGCCACCTCTTTAGCCTGTGTTCCTGTTTTTCCGGCTAATTGTGTAAACCTCTCTAAAGTGCTATGCAGTTCTTTATGTTCTTCCCGAAGCGAACCTGGAATTTCAAATTTCATACTTGTTTTTTTTACTTGTTTGTCTTTTTTGACATAAGTACTGTCTCTTTGAACTTGTGCGTGTAAAGGGCCGTATGCTATTAAAATTAAAATGGTGGACAAAAGCGGGCTTTTCATAGATTATTCTTTTTTCCGATAGTTAATTTACCAAAGAAGTGACCCTTCGCAGTTGACAGATGTCAGGATGGGTTCTGATAGGTGTCAGAAAAGGAATGTTGGGTCCTTTCATGGGGGGAATCGTAATTAAAGTTAGGTGTATTTATCTGCTTGTTTTCTGGTACATTTAAAGTGGGCTTGTTTAATCTGTCGCAGCGACCTGATGCTGCTATCACTTTGAATAAAAGCTTCTCTTTATCTTCGGATTTACAGTATTAATATGCTTAACAGATTGGAATGGTTAGAAAATATTTAGTTACAGATCGAATGGAACTAGTTAATCTTCTTCGGCTCAACACTCCCGCGTTTTTCGATTACTCGGAAGAAAAAGAATTCAATCATTACCTGGAAAATGATTCTGGAAATTATTTTGTTGTCGAACATTCTGGTGTGATTGTAGGGTGCGGGGGAATCAATTACGGCTTTAACGGGGGCTCAACCGTACGGCTTTCTTGGGATCTAATCCATCCGGATTATCAAGGTAAAGGCTTTGGTAAAATGCTGGTTCTTTATCGGTTAAACGAGATAAAGAAAAATAACCACGTACGTTTTGTTGTGGTCAGAACAACTCAGTTCGTACACGGATTTTACGAGAAGCTGGGTTTTATTTTAGAACGTACCCAACGTGATTTTTGGGCTAAAAGTTTTGATCTGTATCAAATGACCTTAGATCTGAAAAAAGTGAATCTAAAGCAACTCTAAAAGTTTTCTCCCTTGGTTTATATCGAAAGAAGTAGCGTGCAGCACGCTCTCATTCGTCACCTCTTTTCATCAGTTTTTCTGCATGCACAACATGCGCATAATCATCCCCTTCGATCATGATCTTAATTTCATCCGATCCCGTTTCCTGATCTTCCTGAACAACAGCATCCCGGCCATCATCCAGTTTTACTTTATCTCCAAATTTATAGGTTTCCATTTTCTACGAACAACTCAAACGGCACTTAGGTTTTCGTTAAAACTGTACGTTGTTTGAAAGACTTCTCAAGAATTGTATAGCGGGAAACGATTTGTTAAAAAGGTGGCTTTCGAAACATTTAGCCATTTGAGGTGTGCGATTTTAAAAATTGACAAATTAAACGCTGTTTATATATAATTTATTGCAATTATCGAAAAGATCTGTATATTTAGGGACTTAACTATCCAAATATAACCTAAAAGAACCCTTGTCAAACGATGAGGGTTTTTTCTTTTCTCAATAAGGCGCATCATTTGTTAAAAAAATGTTAAATCTTTCTAAAGACTTTTAGATTTATGTCAATAGTGCTACCTTTGTGAAGGTTTATAATTGGTTAGTTAAAAAGTCTTCATTCTCCCCGTTTGAAGACTTTTTTTTTGCTTTCACTATTCTGCTCATCGAAGTCTTCTCGCCCAATTATAGGATAGTACCATTCTAATATATTCCGGTATTTCTTTAAAGGCAAACAAACAAATGCTTAAAATCACTCTTTTATTAAATCCGGTGTTTATTGTTTGATTCAAAAAAATCAAATGGAAATTTTAATTATAGCTCTTCTTATTTTGCTAAATGGTATCTTTTCTATGAGCGAAATCGCTTTGGTGTCATCAAAAAAATTTAAGCTGGAGATGGCCGCAAAAAAAGGTAGCGAAAGTGCAAAGCGTGCTTTGCATTTAGCAAACTCTCCAAATATTTTTCTTTCTGCGGTGCAAATTGGAATAACCCTGGTAGGTATTCTAACTGGTATTTTTAGTGGTGCCAGAATAACAGATGATTTGAAGATCACGGTAGAAAAGATAGATTTCCTTAGACCTTATTCTGAGTCGATCGCAGTTGTACTTGTGGTGCTAATTCTTACCTATTTTTCAATTGTTTTCGGCGAACTGATTCCGAAGAAAGTCGGCTTAATATTTCCTGAAAAGATTGCCAGCATTATAGCCGGACCTATGAGCGTAGTTTCTACCGTTGCCAAGCCATTTATATGGCTTCTAGGTGTTACCAACGACTTTTTCTTTAAAATTTTCGGCATTAAGAACGAGCTGGATGGAATTATCTCAGAAGAGGAGATTAAAGCCATCGTTCAGGATAGCGCAGAGCGGGGAGAAATATTAAACATTGAGCAGGATATTGTGACTCGAGTTTTCTCTTTGGGTGACAGAAAAGTGCGGGAGCTGATGACTCATCGAACCGATTTAACATGGCTGGATATAAACGATGATTGGAATGCAATCAAAAGTAAATTAAATAAAGAACACCATTCCGTTTATCCGGTGGCCGACAAAGAGTTGGATAAAATTGCGGGTATTGTGCATATAAAGGATTTGTTTTTTGCTGATGAGGCAGACTTTATCCTTCAGAATCATTTGCGAAAGCCGGTGTATGTGCACGAAACCATGCCGGCATACAGAGTGTTAGAGGAATTTAAAAAACACGAATCGCATTATGCAATTGTTGTTGATGAGTATGCCGCTGTTGAAGGTCTTATATCTATTGATGATATTCTAGATGCGTTGGTAGGAGATTATCCCGATCACTATGATACCGAAAGTAAGATAACACCCCGCGGTGACAATTCATGGATGATAGATGGACAACTTCCGTTTCACGAATTTTTGACCTATTTCAAAATCGACGATACTGAAGAACGAATGAATTACACCACTCTTGGAGGATTGATTTTATATAAGTTAAAGCATATTCCTGTTGAGGGTGAAAAAATTGAATGGAAAGGTTTTGAATTTGAAGTAGGCGATATGGATGAACAAAGGATAGATAAAATATTTGTCACATCTAAAAAAGGAGCGGGCTGACCTATTTTTTCAACGAAATAAAAGAAGAACTGAGGATATCTTTTAGCATAAACTCCGTAAAGGGTTTGTTAAAAAATCCCTTAACACATTTAAAATTCGACACCCTTTCCTTATCTGCCGGGTTCACTGAAGATGTAAGGATGATTACATCGACATGTTTTTCTAAACGGGGACTTATAGCTTCGAAGAGTTCCAAAAAACCCCACCCCGAAATTAGAGGCATATTCAGATCTAGTAAAATTAAGTCCGGCAAAGAAGTTTTGTGGTTATTATCCAGTATGTAAGAATAGGCATCCGAAGCTTGCAAATAACATTGATATTTGATGTTAACCTTCGCGTTTTTAATTAATATGTGAGCTAATTTATGATGAACAGGATCGTCGTCAATGATCATTAAGCTGGTAGTCATGGGGGGTGCGCTTTTAAAAATCAAAAATTTTAAAGAAGTATCGAGAGATTCAGACCGGCCTGTT
>CBFGOI010000033.1:0-37753 GCA_965650335.1 uncultured Pedobacter sp.
ATCTGTCAAAGGAAGAATAGAACTTGCAGACTTAATGCGCCCTTCAGAAATAACAACCGCGCCATCATGCAGGGGGCTATACTTCTGAAATATACTTTCCAACAACCGTTTTGATACTGCGGAATTTAACGTTTCTCCACTATTCTGGAAGTATTGTTCGTCGAAGTATTTGGCAAAGACAATAAGTGCTCCGGTTTTACTGCTTTGCATACTTTTACATGCTTCAATTACCGGGCGGATAAAGACAAAATTCGCCTTCTCCAGCTCCTTTTTTCCAAGAAAAAAATTTTTCCAAAGCTTGGTTCGCTGCAAAGATGCATTCTTGCCTATTAATAGTAAAAACCGACGGATCTCTTGTTGAAAAACAATGATTAATGCCAAAACACCAACACTCACGAAACCACCCAGGATTTGGGTAAGCAGTCGCATTTGTAATTGCTTAACTAGGATAAAAGTCAGGTAAATAATCACTAATCCCAAAAGGATATTCAAAGCAATTGTACCGCGCAACAGGTTGTAGATGTAATAAATTATAATAGCTACACAAAGTATGTCGACTAAATCTAAAAACCTTAAATGCAGAAAACTGATATCAAAACCCTCCATGCGTTGAAAATAATAATTTATAGTGGTTATTTGTTCGAAACACCCATATTAACCGATCATTTTTTTAACTAAAGTTACAGCTTCAACAGCTGGTTTTACGTCATGAACCCGCAAAATATCGGCACCTTTCATTAAAGCGATGGTATTTAATACTGTTGTTCCGTTCAAGGCATCTTTATTCTCTATTCCCAACACTTTCCAAATCATCGATTTTCGGGACAAGCCCGCCAACACAGGCGCGCCCAGTGATTTAAACAATTCAAACTGGTTTAACAGCTCATAGTTATGATCGATGGTTTTGGCGAACCCAAATCCGGGGTCAAGAATATAATCGACAATTCCAGCTTTTTTTAATTGCTCAATCTTGTTTAAAAGATACTTCATCACATCTGTAACAATGTTATCATATTGAGCCAATCCCTTCATGGTTTGCGGCGTTCCTTTCATATGCATAACAATATAGGGAACTTTCAACCTGGCAACTGTTTCAATCATATTTACATCCAAATCGCCGGCCGAGATATCGTTTATAATACTTGCTCCTTCTAAAACGGCAGCTTCTGCAACTTTCGATCGAAAGGTATCTACGGAGATGAGAGCCTGGGGAAATTCTTTGATGATTGCCTCAACAATTGGCAACAAGCGGCTAATTTCTTCATTTTCAGAAACATCAACAGCTCCGGGCCTTGAAGAATACGCGCCCACATCAATAAAATCTGCGCCTTCTTCAAACATGTTCTCGACTGTCTTCAAGGCCTGCTGAATGGAATCGATCCGGCTACCCTCAAAAAAAGAATCAGGAGTGATGTTTAAAATCCCCATCACTTTCGGAGTTGCAAAGTCAACCAGTCTTCCGCCAACATTCAGAGTTTTCTTTTCGAAGTGCGTTGCTGCATCCGTTCTAAAAGACAATTTATTCTGATGAAATTCTGTATTTTTATCCGCCATTTAAAGGCAAAATACAGCTTTATTCATCGTACAATCAAAATAATTTAAGCTTTGATAAATAATACAGCAGCAGAATACGACGCAGTTATCACCATTTGCAAAGATCTGTTTATAAAAAAAACGAAAGATTATGGCACAGCGTGGCGCATTCTCCGTCCAAGTTCTATAACCGATCAGATTTTTATTAAAGCACAGCGAATACGTACCCTCGAAGAAAAAAAAATATCGAAAGTTGGGGAAGATATCATACCTGAATATATTGGAATTATCAACTATTGCATCATAGCGATGATGCAATTAGAGCTTGACGATCACGCACCCTTTGAGCTTCCATCAGAACAGGTGGAAATTGAGTTCAATAAAAAGGCAAATGAAACCAAGGAGCTAATGTTTGCCAAGAACCATGATTATGGCGAAGCCTGGCGTGACATGAGAATCAGTTCGCTAACCGACCTGATTTTAATGAAAATTCTCCGCGTTAAGCAAATTGAAGACAATCAGGGTCAAACCCTCGCTTCTGAAGGAGTTAAAGCTAATTATCAGGACATGCTGAATTATTCTGTTTTTGCACTGATTAAACTTGGAGTAGTTAAATGAATAAATTTTTAGTGATCTTTTCAAGATTCTTCGTCGGAATAATTTTTATCTTTTCGGGATTAATAAAGGCTAATGATCCACTTGGGTTTGGATATAAATTAGAAGAGTATTTTGAAGTATTTCACTTAGCTTTTTTAAACAATTTCGCGGTAGTTATCGCCATTATTATTTGCGTTTTAGAAATAATCCTTGGTGTTGCTTTATTGTTGGGTTTACGAGCAAAAAAAACTAGCATTGGCTTACTGGTTCTAATAATTTTCTTCACTTTCCTGACCTTTTACTCTGCAGCATTTAATGTTGTCAGAACCTGCGGGTGTTTTGGAGATGCTATCCCTTTAACCCCCTGGCAGTCTTTTACAAAGGATTTAATACTCCTGGCTTTCATAATCATCATTTACCTGAACAGGACTAAGATACAACCCGTTCTGAAGTCGGAAACTGCCGAAAACAAGGCTCTGATGATTGCATCAGCACTGACACTGGGCTTTGCCTTATACACATACAACTTTCTTCCTGTAAAAGATTTTCTTCCCTACCATAAAGGAGCCAATTTGCCCGAATACATGCGAATTCCTGAGGGTGCTCCGTTAGATGTTTACGAAATCAGGTATTCTTTAAAAAACAAAAAATCGGGCGAAACGAAAGAGATGACCGATAAGGAGTATCTGAAGACTGAAATATGGAAAGATGCAAGCTGGGAAATTATTGGAACTCCCGAAAGTAAGCTGGTAAAAAAAGGCTTTGAACCGAAAATCAAGGATTTAAAGATTGTAGACAGTCAGGGCACAGATTACACTTCAGAAATAATCGAAAATCCATATTACAACATGGTAATTGTTGCCGAACAGCTAAACAAAGCCGATCAAAAAGCAATAGGAGAGTTGAATGTATTAGCCATTAACAGTGCCGAAAATTATAATATCCGCACCGTGCTACTAACGTCGGCATCTCCGGATAGTATGGAAGTTTTTAAAAAACGTAATAACTTAGTGATGGAAGTTTTTAATGCCGATGGGGTGCCATTAAAAAGCATGGTAAGATCTAATCCAGGTTTGCTTTTACTTAAAGATGGAGTTGTAATTAATAAATGGCATTTTCATACATTGCCTTCATATGAGAAACTGGAGAAAGAATATTTTAGTAAAAAATAAACAGAATGTTTGAAGAACTCGTACGGTACACGGAATTAGCGGATTCTAAAATTATAGCCACTTTTTTTAGCTCAGAGAAAACCATACCCGAAGCTGAATACTTGTTCAGTCATGTTCTGAACAGCCAACATATCTGGATCAGCAGAATTAAAGGCATGAACTCAACTTTTCAGCGCTTTCAGATACATCCTAAAACCGCTTTTGATTTGCTGTTTGCCGAGAACATGTCGAATTTATATGCAATATTAAAAACAGATCTCGATCAAATGGTTAAGTATGCAAACCCTGAAGGCGGTTTTTTTGAAAATAAAACTTCGGACATTTTAATCCAGATCATCAATCATTCAACTTATCATCGGGCTCAAATTGCTATGCAATTCCGCTTAAATGATATCAAACCTCCTGTTACTGATTTTATTGCATTCAAACGCGAAGGCCTGTTATGAAGATATTTTTAATCGGTTTTATGGGTTGCGGCAAAAGTACTTTAGGCAAAAAACTGGCTTTAAAGCTAGGCTATACTTTTGTAGATATCGACAAAGAGATTGAGCGCATGGTAAATATGTCTATCACCGAATATTTTCAAAAACACGGAGAAGATGCATTCAGAGAATTAGAAAGCTCGGCTTTGAAAACCATCAATTTACCGGAAAATACTGTGGTTGCTACCGGCGGTGGCGCCCCTTGCTTCTTTGATAACTTGCAATGGATGAATGAAAATGGCATAACAATTTATCTCTCCTTATCTCCTAAAGCACTGGCTAAAAGATTAGAGAGCGGCACAGAACAGCGTCCGGTGCTACAAAACTTGAAAGGCGAAAAACTGGAACAATTTATTGCGGAAAGATTACAACTACGCGAAAGTTTCTATAAACAAGCAGAGCTCATTGTTAAAGGAATTGATCAAAATCCTGAAAAAATTATCGAGATTTTAAGAACAGAGGATTACCTTAAATAAACGGCATCCTCTTCCGACTGGTTTAAAAGCACATCTACATGTTCTTTAATTACGGTAGCCAAATCTAGTCCTGTAAAATCGGGCGACACAGGAAATATACGGTGACTGCGATTAACCAGAACTGCGGTGCGGAGCTTCTTTAAAGGAATATTTAAAAACACTCCCAGGCCATAAGCCAGTGTTCTGCCGCTATTCAACACATCGTCTGTCAGGATCACCACTTTATTTTTGCAACTTTCGATAGACACATCTGTATCCGCCTGCAAATGTGAAATTTCTTTGTCTAGAGAAATCTTCATCAAAACTACCTTAATGCCCGATATCCTTTCCAGCTCTTTTTGCAAACGTTCTGCCAGAGTATAACCACAATCGACTATCCCGGCTATCACCAACTCTGTTTCACCAAGATTATCTTCCCATATCTGGTAAGCCATGCGGGTGATCTTTTGCTGAATTTGCTTTTTGTCGAGAATAAGAATTTTTTTATCAGGCATTCTTTTCGAAGTTTAGGCTAAAATAGAACTAAAGATAAGGATAAAACACAAAATTCGCTCCTTCCGGCACAATTACGAACAAGCACATATATTCGTTGGGGTTTTTGTACTGCTTTATGAAACGATCCTTTTTCTCTTTGTGAATAATCCCTTTTTCTACAAATTCTTCAAGCATAGAAGCCTGAATGGACCATGACCTATTTAATTCGCTCTTATCCAGAATCAGTTCTCCCAGGGCAACCTCGTGTTGATGAGCCACAAAAATTGGATACTCAGACAAACCTTCATTTAATATTTCGGTAGCAATCTCTTTAATCGATTCACTATAAAGTTTTAAATCTGCTTCAAGACTTTTAAGAGGGCTCTGTTTCTGAGGTTCTGCACCCTCTCCTTCCGGCTGATTAATCAAATCTCTAATTTCCATTGTTTAATATGCTGGGTTTACCAATTCCAATAAAACGACATTTTCCACATGTTGTGTATGAGGAAACATATCCACCGGGCGAATCCTTGTCACTGTGTATTTCTCCTTTAGTAAAGCGATATCTCTTGCTTGCGTAGCAGCATTACAACTTACATACACAATTTTCGGCGCTTCAATTTCAAGAATTCTTGCAACCACGTCAGCGTGCATTCCAGCTCTTGGAGGATCCGTAATAATTACATCTGGCTTTCCATGTGATAAAACAAAATCAGGAGTTAAAACATCTTTCATATCTCCTGCATAAAACTTTGTATTCTGAATATTATTAAGCTGAGAATTGATCACGGCATCCTCAATTGCGGTAGGAACATACTCTACCCCAACAACTTCACGCACATGTCTGGCTACAAAATTTGCGATCGTACCAGCACCTGTATATAAATCGTACACCAGTTCATCTCCCTTAAAGCCAGCGAACTGACGGGTAATTAAATACAATTCGTAAGCCTGCAATGAATTGGTTTGGTAAAAAGATTTCGGACCAATTTTAAATTTCAAATCTTCTTTACCTGCCTCATCCTTCATTTGTTCAAAGATGAAGTCTCGTCCGCTGAATACGTGGATATCCTGATCAAAAATGGTATCGTTTTTCTTCTGATTGATAATATACAGCAAGGAAGTTATTTGAGGGAAACGATCTTTCAGGAAAGTCATCGTTTTTTGAACTTCATCTTCCGACACATAAGCAAAAACAACTATCACCATCAATTCTCCGGTGGTTGATGTTCTGATTATAAGATTTCTTAATGCACCTTCGTGATTTCTGAGGTCATAAAAACTGATAGCTTCCTGTAAAGCAAAATCCTTTATAGCATTCCTGATCTCATTGGATGGATCAGTCTGCAGATAACAAACATCAATATCTAAAATCTTATCGAAACGCAAAGGCACGTGAAAACCTAAAGCATTCATTTCTCTGTCCTCCTGCTCATCTGCCATATCACCATCCGTCAGCCAGCGTTTATTAGAGAAAGTAAACTCCAACTTATTTCGGTAATAACGGGTCTCGAACGACGCCAAGATAGATTCGGCATTAGAAACATCTACTTTTGCCAGGCGCTCGAGAGCATCGAACACGCTTTTTTGTTTGAATTGAAGCTGGGCCTCATAGGTCATATGCTGCCATTTACAGCCTCCGCAAATACCAAAATGCGGACAAAAAGGTTCTGTCCTGTGTTCGGATGGCTTTATCAGCGCCGTTACTTTCCCTTCAGCAAAGTTTTTTTTCTTTTTATACAGCTCAACATCAACCACATCGCCGGGAACGGCTTTTTCAATAAAAAGAACTAAATCGTCCGATTTGCCAACTCCTTTACCACCTTCAGCAATATCTGTTACCAGGATGTTTTCTATACGCTTTTTCTCTGCAGGAATTCTTTTCATTTGCGGGCAAAAATAATATTTTTTGTGCGGGGAATTATTAGAGTGTATTAATTTAACGATAACCCAGACAAGGGGGGAAACGCAGACAACGTTCAAAACGCTGTCTGTGTTAGCGTATTTATTCGAGTCTGCCGAAATATCAAATAGCTGCCTTTACCAGATAAGGCAAAATTTCTTTTTGAAAACTAACAAAATGTTTACGGACATCCGAGTCGGTGACCGAAGTAAATGCAAATGAAAAAACAATCGCTTTGCTCGATTTAATCAGAAAACGCAATTTCTCGGCATAATGCTCATCTCCTTTAAAAAGATGAGTTTCACGATAAGATTGTATGAGAAAAACCTCAAGATCATCCGATAATAGTTTTAGGAAACCTTGAGCATTCGTCGACTCCCGGATAAAATCCCAGCCAATAAATTCATTGCAGATCGTATAGGAAAGCCTGCTGGTTTCAAGAATCAAATTACTGAGATATGCCTCTTTATCAGTTTCCTCCGCGCCTTTTTCGATGATTTCATTTACGCTGATCCTGATAAAATCCATCAAAATATAATGCAGTAAGACTTCCTTGCTCTCGAAATATTTATACAAAGTTGCTTTTGCTATTTTGGCTTTTTTAGCAATTTCATTAACACTGGTTTTATGATAACCGTATTTCCGGAAGAGATCCTGGGCAGCCTTTAAAATACTTTCCTTTATCTTATCCACTTCCATCTCGATTAATTAACAACATAAATAGTATTGTTTGAAACTGACACCGTATATCTTTTTAAAGGCATTTTTGCCGGAAGTTTTTGAGGATTGCCGTCTTCAAGTGCAAATACCCCTTTACTACAAGGATCTGTAGCAGTTAAACCAGATTCGTCGACCTTAACAGCACATTTCTGTTCAGGATTCACAGAACTGCACCTATCATAGGCCAGATAACCATTAAAAGCACTTTTATAAATAATCAGACCTGCTACTCCATAACCATCGATTTCCACAGAACCTCCGGGGGTATTTAATTTCTGCATACTGGGATATGCCAAAGACATGTGGAAATTCACTGGAACATCCGGTATTCCAGACGGGTCTTTTCCGCAGGAAAAGCATGATAGGGCAATTAATATTAAAAGGCCGCCTAGTTTCATTTATCAGATTAATTCAGACTGAAATTGCTTAAGAAAACGAATATCGTTCTCAGAGAATAAACGTAAATCCTTTATCTGATATTTCAAGTTGGTAATACGTTCTATTCCCATACCGAACGCAAAACCCGTAAACTTTGTTCCGTCGATGCCACAATTTTCAAGCACATTAGGATCTACCATTCCACAACCCAAGATTTCTACCCAACCACTTTGCTTGCACATCTGGCAACCACTCCCTTTACAAATACTGCATGAAATATCCATTTCTGCTGATGGCTCTGTAAATGGGAAATAGGAAGGTCTGAAACGAACTTTGGTTCCTTCGCCAAAAAGCTCCTGTACAAAGTAAAATAAGGTCTGTTTTAAGTCCGCAAACGAGACATTTTCGTCAACATACAAACCCTCAACCTGATGAAAAAAACAATGTGCTCGAGCAGAAATAGCCTCGTTACGATAAACTCTTCCCGGCATCAGCGCACGAAAAGGCGGCTTGCCGTTCTCCATCATTCTAACCTGTACAGAGGATGTGTGCGTACGCAATGCGATATCTCCTTTCTCGGCGTCTTTTTTAATAAAGAAAGTATCCTGCATATCTCTGGCCGGGTGTTCGGGCGGGAAATTTAGTGCAGAAAAATTATGCCAGTCATCTTCAATTTCAGGTCCCTCGGCAACTGTGAAACCTAACTTTTTAAATATCTCTATGATCTCTTTTCTTACCAACGATAAGGGATGACGAGACCCGAGCTCGAACCCTTCACCAGGAAGTGAGGCATCTATAGCTGATCCCTTGCTGGTTTCCTGAGAATCCACACTTTCTTTAAAGGATTGATAGGTTTGCTCTGCAAGAATCTTAAATTCATTCAGCACCTTCCCTAAAACTCTCTTCTCTTCAGGAGAAACAGCCTTAAACTCATCAAAAATATCTTTAATAATACCTTTTGAACCTAAAAATTTTATTCTGAAAGCTTCAAGTTCATCAGAATTAGTCGGTCGAAAGCTTTTAATCTCCTCTGTATATAAATTTATCTTTTCTTGCATTGTAGTATTTGATATACCAATTATTCAGGGCCAGATTTGCGAAAACTAGTTGTTTTCATGAATTATAGCGCAAAACCGTCGAATATGTGCGAAAATAATAAAAATACACGTATAGCTTACATTCCTTTAATTTGTGTGAACAATTATCGTGCATTTTTGCTTAAGCCTACGTCAACCATAAAACCCATATATCTTCATATACTTGTTTTGAGAATAAATTCGTTATATTATTGCTTAAAAGCAATATCATTTTAGACCTGAGTTTTGTACTGTTCTGTTCTCTGATAAATGTTAAAAAAAGCCTTATTAATTTTTTCACTCTTGTTATCAAAAGCATTTTCTCAGGAGCCTATTATGGTAACCGGGAGAGTCATTGATACAGAAGGCTTTCCTATAGCTTTTACATCGATTTTTATTAAAAATGAGAGTAATAGCACAATGGCAAATCAAAATGGAGAATATAAGATAGCACTTATGCCGGGTAAGCATACCATAATTTTCAGGTTTGTTGGCTATAAGCAGGAGCAGATTCAATTCGAGGCTAAAAAAGGGATTAAAGTAAATGCTGTTCTGGAAAGAGAACGATTTGTACTTAGTGAAGTAAAGATTTCGGGTAAAAAAATGGAAGATCCTGCCAATGGTCTGATAAGAAAAGTCATATCCAAGCGAACCATATTAAGATCAACTCCTTCCTACATTTGCGATGTCTACACTAAAGGAGTTCAGAAACTTGTGGGTGCGCCGAAAAAAATTCTTGGACAGGATGTAGCTCAAGCCCTGAATCTCGACTCTAACAGGCACGGTATCCTCTACCTGTCCGAAACCAAGTCGAAATTTTATTTCAACTACCCGAATGTAAAAGAGGTAATGGAAGCTTCTAAAATTGCTGGCGATAAAGAAGGTTTTAGCTTTAACCGGGCCTTAGATTTGCAAATAAACCTCTACGACAACCTACTGCAATGGGGCCCCTTAGGGAATCAAAGTTATGTGTCGCCAGTGGCAGACAATGCATTTGATTATTACCGTTACGAGCTCGAGGGATCGAGTCAGCAAAGCGGGCATACTATTTATAAAATTAAAATAAGTCCTAAAAACCGTTTCGACCCGGTGTTTAGCGGGCACATTTATCTGGTTGAGGGTGATTGGCGATTGTATAGTGTTGATTTGATGATTACCGAAGAATCGCGCATTAATTTCGTTGATACATTAAGGATCAGTCAGAATTTCATTGAAGTGGGGAAAACCTATTGGCTCCCCTCCGACATAACTTTCAAATTTAAAGGAAATGTATTGGGGTTCAGGTTTGCAGGATACTTCACCGGCTTGTACAGCAATTATTACATAAATCCATCTTTTCCTGATAACTTTTTCAAAGATGAGATAATGAAAGTCCCGGCGGGTGTAAACAAAAAAGAGAACGACTACTGGCTTAACAATCGGCCTATTCCGCTAACCTTAGAAGAGGATCTCAATTATAGAATTAAAGATACGGCCGCTTCCAGAATAACAACACCAACGGTTATGGATTCCCTGCAAAAGGTCAGGAATAAATTCAAGCCAGTTAAATTCCTTTTCAGCGGTTATACCTTACACAACTACGCTAAAAACAGCTATTGGCACTTCAATTCGATAAACAGAACCGTTTTCTATAACACTGTTGAGGGCTGGGCGGTAGATTTAAAGCCTCATTACAGAAAAGATTTATCATTGAAGCGCTCAATCGATATAAAGCCCAGGTTTCGGTATGGATTTGGCAGCAAAACCTTAAACACTAACCTTGAAATAAATTATTTACGCGACACCCTGCACCACGAGAATTTTACTTTGAATGTTGGGAGCGATTACCTGGATCTGAATAATCGGGGCACCATCAATTTATTTTATAACACTTTAACCACATTGTTCGACGGCAAAAACTTTCTCAAACTTTACAAATCAAACTTTTTCGCGTTTAGTGCCCAACGTGAAATTACAGATGGCTTGCTGGTTACAGGAGGAACCGAAATCTCAAAAAGATATCCTTTGAGAAATGCATCTTACCGCCCGATTTTCGATAATGCAGCTAAAATGTTAACATCAAACAATCCGCTGAACCCCGAAAATGACGAGAGTCTTTTTCCAATTAATAATTCTTTCAGCATTGAAGCAAAACTATCTTACACTTACGGACAGCGATATACCACTCGCCCCGACGGTAAGATTTATGAAAATGCCAGATACCCTACAATAAAACTAAATTATAGAAAAGGCATTCCTAACGTGTTTAATTCTGCTGTGGACTATGACTTTGTTTCTGCCGACCTGTTTCAGGATAAGGTTAAAACCGGATTATTCGGCTATAGCTCATTTTACCTTTCGGCAGGTAAATTCATAAATACCCGTTCGCTATTTTACCCGGATATTAAGCATTTCACCGGAAATCAAACGGCAGTTTACAATCCTCTTTTCCCGAACTTTCACTTTTTGGATTATTACGCATACGCAACAAACGACAAATATTTTGAAGCGCATTATGAACATAACTTTTTAGGCTTTTTTCTGCAAAAAATTCCGTTAATAAGGAAATTGAAACTCGAAGAAATAATCGGAGGAGCCTATTTAACCCAACCTATGAACAATTACAGGGAGGTTTATTTTGGGCTTCAAAGACTTATTGTTCGGGCCGACTTTGGCTGGTCGCGTACACAAGATGGTAAACCATACAAAGCTTTTCGTTTATTTTATGGCTTTTGATTTACGAAAGCACCGATCGTTAAATCATCAAAAATCATATCTTTGCACCGCATTTCACGCTGTTTGCAGCAGTATTAATGAAATATGAAAAGATACCAGACACTACTTTACTATTGTTACACCACAATAGAAAATGCGGAACAATTTGCCGCAGATCACTTAAGCTTTTGTAAATCATTAGACCTTGTCGGACGAATCATTGTAGCCGATGAGGGTTTAAATGGAACCGTTTCGGGCTCAGTTGAATCCTGCAGAAACTATATGGATTTTATTCAAAACGATCCAAGGTTCGCATCTACAGAGTTTAAAATTGACGATGTTGAAGAACCATCGTTCATTAAAATGCACTGTCGCTACAAATCGGAAATTGTTTATTCCGGCTTGCGCGATCCAAACATCATCGACCCTAAAAAGAAAACCGGAGTTCATTTAGAACCAAAAGACTTTTTAGAGATGAAAGACCGGGACGATGTGGTTATTCTGGACGTTCGGTCAAACTATGAGCATTCTTTAGGTAAATTTAAAAATGCTGTAACGCTCGATATTGAAAACTTCCGCGATTTCCCTGCTAAAATCAATGAGCTGGCGCAATACAAAGACAAAAAAATTCTGACCTATTGCACCGGTGGTATTAAATGCGAGAAGGCTTCTGCCCTGCTTTTACACGAGGGCTTTAAAGAAGTTTATCAATTACATGGCGGAATAATTAAATACGGTAAAGAAGCTGAGGGAAAAGATTTCGAGGGCCAATGCTATGTATTTGATAACCGGGTAGCGGTTGAGGTAAACAAAGTAAATCCCAAAGTAATTTCTACCTGCTACAATTGCGGAAAAACCACCGCTAAAATGATAAACTGTGCCAACCCGGAATGCAACGAACATTTCACCCAATGTGATGATTGCGGATGGGAGTTGGATGGTTGCTGCTGTAACACATGCAAAGAACATCCGCGGAAGCGACCTTACGATGGAACGGGATATTATGTTAAAGTGCCGCAACCGGTTAATATCAATAAAAGAGTTCATTAGCCATTGGTGAAAAAAGAGTTCATTAGTCACTGGTGATTTTAAAAGAGTTCATTAGTCACTGGTAAAAAGTTCATTAGTCTTATTTAATTAGTAAAAAGAATGGCTAGTCGATTTACTAACCCATTTTAATTTACCTAGACTTATCACTTTTTAGCTGGCTATCCAAACTATTGACTAGTGACTATTAACCAATGACTATTTTGACTATTGACTAATGACTAAAAACTAATCCCCTAATTAAAATTGCCTAATGACTAAACTATCTGTAAACATCAATAAAATTGCCACCCTAAGAAATTCAAGAGGGGGCAATAATCCGGATTTAGTGCAAACCGCGCTCGACTGCGAAAGTTTTGGCGCTCAGGGCATCACCGTTCACCCAAGACCTGACGAAAGGCATATTCGCTATCAGGATGTTTACGATTTGAAGGCTGTTATTAAAACAGAATTCAACATAGAAGGCAATTGCCAGGAAAAAGCTTTTGTAGATTTGGTACTGGCCAATAAACCCGCCCAGGTAACGCTGGTTCCGGATGCTTTAAATCAAATTACATCCAATCATGGTTGGGATACAATCACCAATCAGCAATATTTAAAAGACATCATCCCTCAGTTTAGAGAGGCAGGAATCCGAGTTTCCATTTTTGTAGACCCAGATCCTAAAATGGTTGAAGCTGCTGCAACAACAGGTACAGACAGAATAGAGTTGTATACTGAAGCTTATGCACAGCGCTATCATCAAGACAGAGAAAAAGCTATAAGACCTTATGTAGCGGCCGCCAAAATAGCACAACAAACAGGCCTGGGATTAAACGCAGGGCATGATTTAGATCTGCATAACCTAAAATATTTCACGCTGAATGTCCCCAATCTACTTGAAGTAAGTATTGGCCATGCCTTAATTTGCGATGCACTTTATTATGGTTTGGAACACACCATAAAATTATATTTAAGGCAAATTGAAGATGCTGCTTTGGAGAGAGATTTTGTTTAAACCATCCTGGATTTTTGATAAAATCAGGGAAAGTGATCTACAGGTTTTAAAACTATAGATTTTACTTCCAGTTTACTCTCTGCTGCCCAAAAAAATCTCTTTTTTATTTACCTTTGCGGCACTCATATAGTTTTCAATTTTCATGAATTTAAATATCGATTTCCAGGAGAAATTTGCCGACCGACATATTGCCCCCGACCCAGCTGAAACGGCTAAAATGCTAGAGACGGTTAATGCAACTTCGCTGGATGAATTAATTGATCAAACAGTACCTCAGCAGATCCGGTTAAAGCAACCTCTAAATTTGCCTTCTCCAAAAAGTGAAATCGATTATTTAACAGATTTGAAGACTCTGGCTTCAAAAAACAAAGTTTTTAAATCGTATATCGGACAAGGGTATTACGATACGATAGTCCCTCCCGTGATCTTGCGAAACATCTTCGAAAATCCAGGATGGTATACTCAATATACTCCTTATCAGGCCGAAATATCTCAGGGCCGTTTGCAAGCTTTATTAAACTTTCAAACCATGGTTATCGATTTAACCGGAATGGAAATAGCCAATGCGTCCTTACTTGATGAAGGTACAGCTGCCGCTGAAGCTATGTTTATGCAATACAGCTTGCGAAAAAACCAGCAGGCGAAAACATTCTTTGTATCCGAAGAACTTTTCCCGCAGACAATTGATATTTTAAAAACACGTTCTGCTCCGTACGGGATAGATCTTCAAATAGGCAATCATCAAACGGTTGAATTAACCGATGATATGTTTGGTGCCATTGTACAGTATCCCGCAGCAAACGGAACAGTTTACAACTATACTGATTTTGCCAACAAGGCCCACGAAAAAGGCATTAAACTTACCGTAGTTGCAGATATACTAAGTCTCACCATCCTAACTCCTCCGGGAGAATGGGGAGCAGACATCGTAGTAGGAACAACACAACGTTTTGGTGTACCGATGGGGTTTGGCGGGCCGCATGCTGCTTACTTTGCTACAAAAGAAGAATACAAGCGAAGTATGCCGGGGCGAATTATCGGCGTTAGTATCGATTCTGCAGGTCACTATGCCCTAAGAATGGCGTTGCAAACCCGCGAACAACATATCCGTCGCGATAAGGCCACGTCGAATATCTGTACGGCACAAGCTTTGCTGGCAATTATGGCTGGTATGTATGCCGCTTATCATGGTAAAGATGGACTAAAAGCAATTGCTGAACGGATTCACGGCTTAACAGTATTGCTTTCAGATGCACTCGAAGCTTTGGGCTATACACAAGAAAACAAAACATTCTTCGATACAATCAAACTAGATCTGGGCGAATTAGCCAACTCGATTCACGGATTGGCGATCAATAATGAAATGAATTTTCATTATTCTAGCTCGAAAATCTCCATCGCCTTAGATGAAACAACAAACTTAGAAGATATAACAAGCATTATCAGAGTATTTGCTAGAGTTAAAGCGAAAAGCATCGATGATGTAAACTTAGATAGCTTAAAAACGAAGCTTGAAGCACGGATTAGTCCTGAATTGCAGAGAACTTCCGAATTCTTAACTCACCCCGTATTTAACACGCACCATTCTGAACATGAAATGCTGCGCTATATCAAATCATTAGAAAACAAAGATCTATCGCTTTGCCATTCGATGATTCCACTCGGATCATGCACCATGAAGCTCAATGCTACGACAGAAATGATCCCTGTTACCTGGCCGGAATTCAGTAAGATGCACCCATTTGCACCTTTAGACCAAACGGGAGGTTATATGCAGCTTTTTGATGAGCTGAATAAGTGGCTTAGTGAAATTACTGGCTTTGCAGCCATGAGTCTTCAGCCGAATTCTGGTGCTCAGGGCGAATATGCAGGCTTGATGGTTATCCGCGCCTATCACCAAAGCAGAGGCGAAGGGAAACGTAATATTGCTTTGATACCTGCTTCTGCACATGGAACCAATCCTGCTTCTGCGGCTATGGCAGGCATGAAAGTTATTGTTGTTAAATGCGATGTGAACGGCAATATTGATGTAGCAGATTTAAGAGCCAGGGCGGAAGAACATAAAGATGATTTGTCGTGCCTGATGGTCACTTATCCATCCACTCACGGAGTGTTCGAGGAATCGATAATTGAAGTGTGTAATATTATTCATGAAAATGACGGACAAGTTTATATGGACGGCGCCAACATGAACGCTCAAGTAGGTTTAACGAGTCCGGCTAACATTGGCGCCGATGTTTGCCACTTGAACTTACATAAAACATTCTGTATTCCTCATGGTGGCGGTGGCCCGGGTATGGGGCCAATTGGCGTTGCAAAACACCTTGTTCCATTCTTGCCTGGACATCCTGTTGTTGATATTAATAACGAACAGTCTATTCATGCGGTCTCAGCGGCACCGTGGGGTTCGGCTTCAATTCTCATCATATCTCACGCTTACATTGCAATGATGGGAGCAGAAGGCCTTACAAATGCAACCAAGTATGCTATACTGAATGCAAATTATATAAAATCAAGATTAGAAAATCAGTATCCGATTTTATACGCCGGAAGTAAGGGTCGTTGTGCTCACGAAATGATCTTGGACTGCCGTGCTTTTAAAAGCTTCGGAATTGAAGTTACCGACATTGCAAAGCGCCTAATGGATTATGGCTTCCATGCTCCTACTGTTTCTTTTCCCGTTCCCGGCACTTTGATGATTGAGCCTACAGAATCGGAGCCAAAGCAAGAACTGGATCGTTTTTGCGATGCAATGATTGCTATCAGATCTGAAATTTCTGAAGTTGAAAACGGAAGTATGGATAAAGTTAACAATCCATTAAAAAATGCCCCACATACTGCTGCTGTAATCGTAAGCACTGAATGGAACAGGGATTATAGCCGCGAGCGGGCAGCATTCCCCTTGCCTTACGTTACTGAACGCAAGTTCTGGCCTTCGGTTGGCAGAGTAAACGATACACATGGCGACAGAACTCTTATTTGTTCATGTCCACCGATTGAAGCGTATGAAGAAGAGGCTTTCGCCTGAAGATCTTAGCTTTTTAGATAAAAATAAAAGCCCTTCGATTATGAACCGAAGGGCTTTTTATTTGATTTTTATCAAATTCAATCAAGGGCAAACACCTTACCCAGATTATCAGTATTCCGGCAACTGATTTCCAAATCTTTTACATATCCTGTACGGATATCAATTACCCAGCCATGAACCTCGAGGTCATCCCGTTCTTTCCAGGCATTTTGCACAATAGTAGTTTTACAAAGATTATAAACCTGCTCGCTAACGTTCAATTCGACTAATCTATCTACACGCGCACCCTCATCAGAAATCGAATCAAGCTCGGTAGCATGTAACCGGTAAACATCTTTTATATGACGTAACCAGTTATCGATCACTCCATGTTGTTTATTTCCCATTGCAGCGGCCACGCCGCCACAACCATAATGTCCGGCAACAACAACATGTTTAACCTTTAAGACATTCACAGCATAATCCAACACACTTAACATGTTCATATCGGTGTGAACGCAAACATTAGCGATATTTCTGTGAACGAAAACCTCTCCGGGCTTTGTATTAGTGATCTGATTGGCAGGCACGCGACTGTCAGAGCATCCAATCCACAAAACCTCCGGATTTTGGCCCTCAGCAAGTTTTTTAAAATATTCAGGGTCTGAGCTTGTTATAGATTCAACAAAGTCTTTATTGCCTTGTAGTAACTGATCGTAACTCCGCATTTTTTTATCGTTTATTTGTTCAACCGTTTGGTCGGTAATATATGTTTTATTATTATTTGAGGTCATTTTTATTTAGAAATTTCAGGTTTATAAATTAATTCATTGAGTTTTGGTATTTCATACCGGCTTTTAATATTCACCAACTCCACAATAATGGCTTTTGTAAAAGCATTGTGTTTAAAGTTGTGAATTACTTCTAATACGTCGGGATCTATATACCGGCAGTTGGTACCATCAATTTTAACGTTGGTCTCTTTCGGGAGATGAGTTAAGGTATACTGAATAGCTGCTTTATTTAAAAATGACACCTCTTCTGCCAGTTTAATTTCAATAACTTTTTTATCTCCCTCAGAACCAATCCTATAGAAATACGGATTACGAAGATTGTTCCTTAGGATAAAGTATACAGATACCAGCATGCCGATAGCGACTCCTTTTAAAAGATCGGTTAGCACCACAGCTAAAACCGTAACCACAAAGGGAACAAATTGGCTATATCCATTCTTCCACATTTTCGCAAACAAACCTATCTTAGCCAATTTATAGCCCGTGATTATTAATATCGCCGCAAGACATGAAAGTGGGATTAGGTTTATAATCGTCGGGATAACCAGCAAAGCTGTCAATAGCCAAAAACCATGAAATATTGCACTCATTTTAGTCCTACCACCTGAATTTACGTTGGCAGAAGAGCGAACAATTACCGCTGTCATTGGCAGTCCGCCTAAAAATCCACTGGTCATATTTCCAATTCCCTGGGCCAGTAATTCTCTGTTCGTCGGCGATACGCGCTTTATTGGATCTATTTTATCGACGGCCTCCAAACTTAACAAGGTTTCAATGCTTGCGACAATTGCAATTGTTGCCGCTACAATCCACACATTCTTATTTGCGATCTGGGAGAAATCCGGCGAGATAAAAAGATCGGTAAACTCACCGAATGAACCTACAACCGGTATCATCACCAAATGCTCGTCCTTAATTGCGAGTGCAGAGCCTTTAAATAACTGATTAAGAATTACTCCTGCAACTACCACAATTAAAGCAGCCGGCACTGCGCTTAATTTTTTTACCTTCGGCCAGTAGATCAGAATCAACAAAGATACTGCACTAATAATAATAGCTCCATAGCTTACTCTGTTCATTGCTGCCACTATCGAAGAAAAAGTATTTTGGCTGTCCGCCTGATTAAAACTCTCACTGCCCTCGAAATCGCCATCATAACCAAATGCATGAGGTATTTGCTTAAGAATAAGAATAATACCTATAGCAGCAAGCATACCCTCAATAACAGAGGACGGAAAATAATTAGCGATTGTTCCGGCTTTAATAAGCCCTAAAATTATCTGGAACACACCCGCAAGAACCAATGCGAGAAGGAATGTTGGATAGGCCCCCAATTGAGTAATCGCCGAAAAAACAATCACAGTTAAACCAGCCGCAGGCCCACTAACACTTAACTGAGAACCACTAACCGACGCGACCACTATGCCGCCGATAATTCCGGTTAGTACCCCGGCAAACAATGGCGCACCCGAGGCTAAGGCAATACCTAAACACAAGGGAAGCGCAACCAAAAACACAACTATACTGGAAGGCAGATCCCTTTTTAAATTTTTCTTTAAGAAATACTTATTAATACCAGAAGACGCAGACATATAATTCGCTGCCATAAACACATACGTTAATTTGAATAATTAATTAATAACAATGAAAAGATTCCCTAATCAGAGAAAACAGACGGGGAACAGGAAACTAATTACTAAACGTTTGGTGGAGGAGTGGGTACAGGAGGATAAAAAGCCTGAACATGCTTATCATGATCAATACTGATCATTGAAGAAAGGATGAGCTGAACCGGATGAACTAAAGTAAATCTGAAGCTGCTTAAGGTAAAATATTCCTTTACCGCAATTTCTTTTACATCAGAAGTCTTACCATTATTTTCTATTTCGATCTGCATAATTACGGCATTCACCGCTTGTTTATCGAAATGCGAGATAATTAAGGGGGCAACAGAAATCACCATCTTAACCGTAAAGATGGTTAAGAAAATGTAACTGAAAATTATCTTGCCGACTTCCTTTTTCATTTTGAGATCCTGCAAAAATAGCAATTTGAAACGTTATCAATGCTGTAAAATATTTTTTTACAAAAAAGGCAGAAATAAAACTCTTTTACTATTGATGTTTTATAAAAGCAAATACACCGTCAACATATATTCAGTACTTTGCTTATTCTATTTCGTAAACGTGAAAAATAAACTACATCAATTAAGCCAAAAACGTAAAGAGGCCCTTTTGGGCGGTGGCGAAAGCCGGATTGACAGTCAGCACAAAAAAGGCAAACTTACAGCCCGCGAACGCTTACATTTTCTTTTAGACGAAAATTCCTTTGAAGAGATCGGAATGCTGGTAACACACCGTTCAGTCGATTTCGGGATGGAAAAAGAAAAGTATCCCGGCGATGGGGTTGTTACCGGCTATGGCACAATTAACAGTCGCCTGGTCTATGTTTTTTCGCAGGATTTTACTGTTTTTGGCGGCTCCTTGTCTGAAACACATGCTGAAAAAATCTGCAAAATCATGGACCTTGCACTTAAAAATGGCGCACCACTTATTGGTCTAAACGATTCTGGCGGAGCAAGAATTCAGGAAGGCGTGGTATCTCTGGGGGGGTATGCAGATATTTTCTATCGTAACACGCTGGCCTCCGGGGTAATCCCTCAGATATCGGCGATTATGGGACCTTGTGCCGGCGGAGCAGTATATTCTCCGGCTATTACCGACTTTATCCTGATGGTTGAACACACTTCCTATATGTTTGTAACCGGACCAAACGTAGTAAAAACGGTTACACATGAGGAAGTAAGTTCCGAGGAATTGGGAGGTGCATCTGCCCACGCAATAAAGTCCGGTGTAACACATTTCGCCTGCGAAAATGAAATTGAGGCAATTGAAAATATTAAAAAGCTTTTAAGCTATTTACCTCAGAATTGTGAAGAGCCCGCTCCTTCCCTGCCCTATCTGGATGGATCGAACGACAGAAGGAATAAATTAGACAACATCCTTCCCGAAAACAGCAATCAACCTTATGATATCAGAGATGTTATTCAAAACGTCATTGATGAAGATACTTTTTTTGAGGTACACAAGGATTTTGCTGAGAACATTGTAGTAGGCTTTGGCAGAATAGCCGGGCGGAGCATCGGAATTGTAGCTAATCAGCCGGCTTTTTTAGCGGGAGTTCTGGACATAAAAGCATCTACCAAAGGTGCCCGTTTTGTTCGCTTTTGCGATTGTTTCAACATTCCCCTGCTGGTTTTTGAAGATGTACCAGGCTTTTTACCGGGAACCGATCAGGAATGGAACGGAATCATCGTGAACGGAGCCAAACTTTTATATGCTTTTTGCGAAGCTACTGTTCCGCGTATTACGGTGATAACACGCAAAGCCTATGGCGGCGCCTACGATGTAATGAATTCCAAACATATTGGCGCAGACATGAATTACGCCTGGCCCAGCGCCGAAATTGCAGTTATGGGGGCCAAAGGTGCCGCAGAAATTATCTTTAAAAAAGAAATTGCGTCAGCAGAAGATCATAATGCCCGCTGGCTTGAGAAAGAAAAAGAATATTCAGATATTTTTGCCAACCCTTACCGGGCAGCAGAAAGAGGCTTTATTGACGAAGTGATTGAACCAGCAGAAACTCGCATCAAGCTTATTAAGGCTTTCAATATGTTGCAAAATAAAGTGGTGAATCATCCAAGAAAAAAACACGGAAACATTCCTCTTTAATTATCCTATTTCTATGGCAAAAGTTGCAGGCAAAGCATATGATATCAGTTTACTTAAGCGGATCTTCAATTACGTAAAGCCGTATCGGGGCATTTTTATCTGGTCGGTGATTCTTACACTTGCACTTGCCATTGTAGCTCCTTTGCGCCCGCTGCTTATACAGTATGCTCTTGATAATTATATCTTCACAAACAACTACCAGGGGCTGCTGAACGTCACCCTGTTAATGCTTTTCCTCTTACTTGCTCAAACAGTAATTCAATACTTTCACACCTTTCTAACAAACACTTTAGGACAGTCGACAATACGAGATCTGCGTATCAATGTATTTAATCATATCAGCAAACTAAAACTCAGCTTTTTTGATCGCACTCCTCTCGGACAATTAATCACAAGAACGGTTTCAGATTTAGAAACCATTGCCGAGATATTTTCAGAAGGTTTGATCGTAATAATCGGAGATATCCTGCAACTGGTGGTTATACTCGGGGTGATGCTTTATACCGACTGGAAATTGACTTTAGTGGTTCTTGCTCCAATGCCCTTGCTCATCCTAGCCAGTTTCATTTTTAAAGAAGCTATAAAATCTGCTTTTCAGGATGTAAGAACCCAGGTCGGTCATCTGAACACTTTTCTACAGGAACATATTTCCGGAATGAGTATCATAAAATACTTTGCCCGCGAGAATCAGGAGATCCGAAAATTCAAACAAATTAATGCAAAGCATCGCGACGCAAATATCCGCTCAAACTGGTACTACTCGATTTTTTTTCCGGTAGTGGAAATTATTTCTGCCTTATCTATGGGGCTTCTTGTATGGTATGGCTCAAAGCAGATTATCCAACACGACATCTCTCCCGGAGTTGTTGTTTCATTTATCATGTATATTAATATGATGTTCAGACCAATCCGGGAACTTGCCGACAAGTTTAATACGCTGCAAATGGGAATGGTAGGCGCTGACAGGGTTTTTAGTGTTTTAGATAATACCGACATCGAAGAAAACAATGGAAAACTTATCCCAGAGAAAATGATGGGAGAGATTTCCTTTGAGAACGTTTGGTTTACTTATCAGACGAACGGGGAAGAAAACGCCGAAGAGAACTGGATACTAAAAAATATAAACTTTAGGATCAAAGCTGGCGAAACGCTCGCATTAGTAGGTGCAACCGGAGCCGGAAAGTCGTCTGTAATTAACATCCTGAACAGATTCTATCAAATCAGCAAAGGAAGTGTGAAAATAGACGGAATTGACATCAGAGAGTATGAATTGAATTATTTAAGAAATCAGATAGCAACAGTTATACAAGATGTGTTTTTATTTTCCGACTCGATTTCTAATAATATAACACTTAACAATAAACAAATAAGCAAAGAGCAGTTAATTGCAGCGGCTAAAGAAGCAGGAGCACACGAATTTATAGAACGCTTGCCGGGAGCTTATGATTATAATGTAATGGAACGGGGCTCAACACTCTCATCCGGTCAGGCGCAGTTAATTTCCTTTATAAGGGCAATGGTTTACAATCCTAAAATCCTTGTGTTGGACGAAGCTACCTCCTCTGTAGATACCGAAACTGAATATTTAATTCAACAAACGATAGAAAAGTTAATGAAGGGGCGTACCTCGATTGTTATCGCACATCGACTATCCACCATTCAAAATGCCGATAAGATTATTGTTCTGGACCATGGAGAGATTAAAGAAGCAGGCTCGCATCAGCAACTTCTAAAATTAAACGGTTATTATAAACGCCTCTATGATTTACAGTTCAACTCGATGGGAATAGCAAAAAGCATGTAAAAACGAGCAAAATGTTTGTGGTTTTTGATAAAAAATCAACATTCTACATAAAAAGGCGCAAAAATTCTGTATTTGTAAAAATATATTGCAGAAATTTTATCTAAGTTTGCAAAACTTTAGAAAAAACGACAAATGAGTGTATTAGTAAATAAAGATTCAAAAGTTATAGTTCAAGGCTTTACAGGTAACGAAGGCACCTATCATGCTTCGCAAATGATCGAGTACGGAACTCAGGTTGTAGGAGGAGTAACTCCGGGTAAAGGTGGTCAAACACACTTAGACAGACCTGTTTTTAATACCGTAAAAGATGCTGTAGATAAAACTGGTGCTGATGTTTCTATCATTTTTGTACCTCCTGCGTTTGCTGCCGATGCAATTATGGAAGCTGCTGAAGCAGGAATTAAAGTTATCGTTTGTATCACTGAAGGCATTCCTACTAAAGATATGATTTTAGTGAAAGAATATATTTCAGACAGAGACTGCCGTCTTATCGGTCCTAACTGTCCGGGAATTATCACTGCTGATGAATCGAAAATTGGTATTATGCCAGGATTCATCTTCAAAAAAGGTCATGTTGGTGTAGTTTCTAAATCAGGAACATTAACCTACGAAGCAGTTGATCAGGTTGTTAAAGCTGGATTAGGTATCACAACAGCTATCGGTATCGGTGGCGACCCTATTATTGGAACTCCAACAGTAGAAGCAGTGAAATTATTAATGAATGATCCTGAAACTCACGGCATCATCATGATTGGAGAAATTGGTGGAGGCATGGAAGCTGAAGCTGCTTATTGGATCAAAGAAAATGGCACCAAACCAGTTGTAGGATTTATTGCTGGTCAAACTGCTCCTGCTGGCCGTCGTATGGGTCACGCCGGTGCGATCGTTGGTGGCGCTGATGATACTGCCGCTGCTAAAATGAGAATTATGACAGAATGCGGAATTCGCGTAGTAGAATCCCCTGCTGAAATTGGAGCTGCAATGGCTGAAGAATTAAGCAAGGTTCCTGCTTAATTTCCAATATATAAAACATTTAAAATCCTGGCTCACGGCCGGGATTTTTTGTTTTTTAACCATCCTGTTTCTCAAAAAATGGTTTGGATTAAATTGTCAAAAAAAATCAGCACCTTCATAATTCATGAAAGTCACCTTCAGCTATTTTTTCGCATTCGCTATCTTCATTCTTTCGGCCTGTAACCATTCAGAAAGATCAGATGCAACCAATACACGTTTTCCTAAACTTAGGGGATCTGTGAACGATTTTGAAAATCTATTTTCAGACCAGGAAGAAAAAGCGCTTGACTCTTTGATTAAAAACTTTGAGAAAAGATCATCAATTGAAATCGTCGTAGTGACGCTTGATACATCCATGACTACCCTGGAAAATTTCAATTCTTATACTCTAAGGCTATTGAAACACTGGAATATTGGCAAAAAGGATAAATGCATTCTGATTGGAATTTCAAGTTCATTACAACGAGTAAGGATAAGCAATAGTCTGGGAATTGAAAAATCATTGAGCGACCTAGAAACCAGAAGAGTTCTGGATGATTTCATGTTTCCAAAATTTCGCAAAGGCAATTTTTTTGAAGGGACAGAAAGCGGGATAAAGGAGTTGGTGAGAATTTTAGAATAGAACGTACGCTCAGGTAAGGCTTAGATTAACTTTTTAAACTATTAAACGTTATATCTAGGAAAAATACACACTCTATCCAAATTATGACTCCAGCGATTTGAAATACATAACCCGCACTATTTGGATTTTATCACTGATAAGCTTGTTTACGGATACAGCAAGCGAAATGCTTTATCCAATTATGCCGATATACTTAAAGAGCATTGGATTTTCAATAATACTGATCGGAGTACTTGAAGGCTTAGCAGAAGCTACAGCAGGATTAAGTAAGGGATACTTTGGAAAACTATCCGACAATTCCGGAAAACGAGTTCCCTTCGTTCAGTTAGGCTATGCGTTGAGCGCCGTTTCAAAGCCTTTAATGGCACTATTCATTTACCCTCTTTGGATATTTGGTGTTCGAACAATTGATCGTTTTGGAAAAGGTATCCGCACCGGGGCAAGAGATGCAATGCTATCTGATGAGGCAAGCCCGGAGTCAAAAGGGAAAGTATTTGGATTCCATCGTTCTATGGACACAGTTGGTGCAGTATTGGGTCCCAGCTTCGCCTTGATTTATCTCTACTATTTTCCACTGCAATATAAAACGCTATTTTTCATCGCGTTTATCCCCGGGGTGTTTGCCGTACTGGCTTCATTTTACCTCAGGGACAAGCGAGTGATACCACGAGCGAACCGTCAAAAGACTTCATTCTTCTCATTTCTCCATTACTGGAAAACAAGTCCCTTAATATATAGAAAGGTTGTAACCGGCCTGCTGATTTTTACTCTGTTTAACAGTTCAGATGTATTTTTACTTTTGAAAGCAAAAGAGTCAGGCCTTGACGATACAATGGTGATTGGAGCTTATATCTTTTATAATATTGTCTATGCTTTGTTTGCTTTCCCAATTGGAATTCTTGCGGATAAAGTTGGACTGAAGTCGATTTTCATAACGGGACTTGCCTTATTCGCAGTTGTATATCTTGGAATGGCTTTTAACACTAGTCTCTATATTTTTTATGGCCTATTTTTCCTTTACGGGGTTTACGCAGCAGCCACAGAAGGAATTTCTAAGGCATGGATCAGTAATATTACAGATCGAAAAGATACTGCAACAGCTATCGGGACATACTCAGGATTTCAAAGCATTTGCACAATGCTGGCAAGTTCGTTGGCTGGTTTAATCTGGTATAAATTCGGCGCAACCGCCACATTCATCACCACCTCAGTTATAACCGCGCTTGTTACGATTTATTTTATAAGCATACCGAAGCCACCCCAAAGAACTCCGACTCTAATCGAATAAACATCTGCATAATTTTCTCGAGCTGTACTTTTGCGCTAAAACTATCCCATCAGATAATCCATCTCTATTGCAGCACCCAGATTTTGGAGATCCTCGTCCGAAAGGTGGATTTTACTTTGTGAAAGTCCCCAATGCCCATTTTCGTTTTGCGTGATTATGCCGTCCATTTCCTGCTCAGCGGGGGTCAGCTCTCCACCTTCAAACGCATCAAAAAGATGCACAAAAAAGCCAAACTTTTTTTTGCCCAATACATGAACAGTAACATCCGTTTTTACACCACTCATGTCGAATTGTGTCATGAACTTTTCCATACTTTCTTAATGCAGCATATTTGGTATGGTTTTAAAAATTTTCAATTGGTATTTTGAATTAACGTAGACAAAGTATGGAACGCTGTCTGCGTTAAGCTAAACTAATCAAATAAAAAACCCCAACCATTTCTGGTTGAGGTTTTTCTATCTTGACCCGGCTTTCGTTTAAGCCTGTTGATTCATTCTGATTATATTCAGTGCTGCACCGGCTTTAAACCATTCTATTTGTTGCTCATTATAGGTATGATTTACGTTGAACGAATCTTTGCTGCCATTAGCATGATGTAAAACTACTTTAAGTTGTTTACCTGGAGCAAAACTTGTTAATCCTTCAATATCAATCACATCATCTTCAAAAACTTTATCGTAATCGGCAGGATTTGCAAAGGTGATACCAAGCATCCCCTGTTTCTTAAGATTGGTTTCGTGAATACGTGCAAAAGATTTCACTAAAATAACTCTTACACCCAAGTGACGAGGCTCCATAGCAGCATGTTCACGTGAAGACCCTTCTCCGTAGTTCTCATCTCCAACAACCACTGTACCAATTCCTGCAGCTTTATAGGCTCTTTGAGTTGCCGGAACTGGTCCGTATTCACCAGTTATCTGGTTTTTGACTAAATCAGTTTTATCATTGAAATAATTAACAGCGCCAATTAACATATTATTAGAAATATTGTCGATATGACCACGGAACTTCAACCATGGACCAGCCATAGAAATATGGTCGGTTGTACATTTACCTCTCGCTTTAATTAACAAACGTAGGCCATGAAGGTCTGTTCCTTCCCAAGCCGGGAATGGCTCAAGCAATTGTAAACGACTTGATTTCTCATCAACCAATACCTGAACGCTACTTCCGTCTTCAGCAGGCTCCTGGTAACCAGCATCTTCAACTGCATATCCTTTGATAGGCATTTCCAGTCCTTGTGGTTCGTCTAATCTAACCTGCTCACCGTTCTCATTAGTTAGCGTATCAGTCATAGGGTTAAATGTAAGATCACCCGCAATAGCCAAAGCTGTTACAATTTCCGGGGAAGCCACGAAGGCGTGAGTATTTGGATTTCCATCGTTACGTTTCGCAAAGTTTCTGTTAAAAGAAGTGATAATAGAGTTTTTACGGGTTGGATCTGTAGAATGACGAGCCCACTGTCCGATACATGGGCCGCAAGCATTTGCCAATACAACACCACCAATTTTATTAAATATATCTAAATACCCATCGCGCTCTACCGTGTAACGAACAAGTTCAGAACCTGGAGTCACAGTATACTCAGCTTTTGCTTTTAGATTTTTATCTACCGCTTGTTGAGCAAGTGAAGCTGCACGTGTAATATCTTCGTAAGACGAATTCGTACAAGAACCAATTAATCCAACTTCCAATTTAGCCGGCCAGTCATGCGCCCTAACTGCATCAGCAAATTTAGAAAGCGGCCACGCCAAATCAGGGGTAAACGGACCGTTAATATATGGTTCAAGTTCTGATAAGTTAATTTCAATAACCTGATCGAAGTACTGCTCAGGATTAGCGTAAACTTCATCATCTCCTGTTAAGTGTTGCTTTACCTGGTTAGCCAGATCAGCGATATCACCTCGTTCTGTACCACGTAAATACACTTCGGATTTTTCGTCATATCCGAAGATAGATGTAGTAGCACCGATTTCGGCACCCATGTTACAAATCGTCGCCTTTCCGGTTGCAGAAAGAGAACGAGCACCTTCACCAAAATATTCAACGATCGCACCAGTTCCACCTTTTACGGTAAGAATACCGGCAACTTTAAGTATAATATCCTTTGCAGAAGTCCAACCAGAAAGCTTACCAGTTAGCTTAACACCAATAAGTTTAGGAAATTTAAGCTCCCATGCAAAACCTGCCATAACATCGCAGGCATCTGCACCACCAACACCAATGGCGATCATACCCAAACCACCTGCATTAGGTGTATGAGAGTCGGTACCAATCATCATTCCACCAGGAAATGCATAGTTTTCTAAAACAACCTGGTGAATAATACCTGCGCCTGGTTTCCAGAAACCAATACCATATTTATTAGATACAGAAGCAAGGAAATCGTAAACCTCTTTATTTGTATCATTCGCTATTTGTAAATCTTCAACAGCTCCAACTTTCGCCTGGATTAAGTGATCACAATGCACAGTTGAAGGAACAGCTACCTGCGGTCTTCCGGCCTGCATAAATTGCAAAAGGGCCATTTGTGCTGTAGCATCCTGCATCGCAACTCGATCGGGAGCAAAGTCTACGTATGAAACCCCGCGAGCATAAGCTTGCTGCGCATTACCTTCCCATAAATGGGAATAAAGGATTTTTTCAGTTAAAGTAAGTGGTTTACCAACTGCTTTTTTAGCTGCCTCTATTCTATCGCCGAAACGAGAATAAACAGCTTTAATCATTTCTAAATCAAAAGCCATAATGTACTTCAATATAAACAAAAGTATTAACCATTGAACACAAAAAAAGTTGCAGACGAAAAACATGCGATAAAAAATGACATTGTTTTCGCAATAAGGAAAAACACACAAATAAAAAAACCATTCTGTTTTTCAGAATGGTTTGTAAATATTACACTCAGACTTTCACCTGATGTGGTACTGAATATTAGTTTACTAAATGCTTGTGGGAAGGTGCGAACTTAGTTAGATTGATCCCTTCAACCGCTGTTTTATATTCATCAATTGTAGGGGTTCTGCCAAGGATTGTAGACAAAACCACAACTGGTGTAGACGAAAGCAAAGATTCTCCTTTTTTACCTTCAGTATCTTCCACCACTCTTCCCTGGAAAAGACGTGTAGAAGTTGCCATTACAGTATCCCCTTTAGCTGCTTTCTCCTGGTTACCCATGCAAAGATTACATCCCGGACGTTCAAGATATAACATCTTTTGGTATTCTGTACGTGCTGCAGATTTTGGCGCATTATCGTCAAACTCGAAACCAGCGTATTTCTGTAACACGTCCCAGTCGCCTTCAGCTTTAAGCTCATCAACGATATTATAAGTAGGAGGTGCTACTACAAGCGGAGCCTGGAACACAACCTTACCTTGTTGCTCTTCAATGTTTTTAAGCATTTGAGCCAGAATCTTCATATCTCCCTTGTGAACCATACAAGAACCAATAAATCCAAGATCCACTTTTTTCTCTCCGCCATAAAAAGACAAAGGTCTGATAGTATCGTGAGTGTATCGCTTAGAAACGTCTGCGTTATTTACATCCGGGTCAGCGATCATCGGTTCAGCAATCAGGTCAAGATCAACAACAACTTCAGCATAATATTTAGCATTTTCATCTGGAGTTAATACTGGCTTCTCGCCTGATTTAATTTCCGCGATTCGCTTATCAGCCTTATTAATCAAACCTTGTAGAACTTGCTTATGGTTGTCCATGCCCTTGTCGATCATGATCTGGATCCTACCCTTCGCGATCTCTAAAGATTCAATCAAGGTGTCATCTTCTGAAATACAGATCGAAGCTTTTGCCTTCATTTCCGCAGTCCAGTCGGTAAACGTAAATGCCTGATCAGCGGTAAGAGTTCCAATGTGAACCTCGATGATTCTTCCTTGAAATACATTTTCGCCACCAAACTTCTGAAGCATTTGTGCTTGTGTAGCATGAACCACATCACGGAAATCCATGTAATCCTTCATCTCACCTTTGAAGGTCACCTTTACAGATTCAGGAATTGGCATTGAAGCTTCACCGGTTGCAAGCGCAAGTGCGACTGTTCCCGAGTCAGCACCAAAAGCCACACCTTTAGACATTCTGGTATGAGAGTCGCCGCCGATGATGATAGCCCACTCATCTACAACGATATCGTTAAGCACCTTGTGAATTACATCCGTCATGGAATGATAAGCGCCTTTCGGGTCACGTGCAGTAATCAAACCGAAATCGTTCATGAATTTCATAAGCTTCGGAATATTATCCTGGGCCTTTTTATCCCATACTGAAGCGGTGTGACAACCTGATTGATATGCACCGTCAACTATCGGCGAAATCGTTGTAGCAGCCATAGACTCCAATTCCTGGGCAGTCATAAGACCGGTCGTATCCTGTGAACCTACAATGTTAACCTGTACACGAACATCCGAACCAGCGTGCAGAACTTTACCCGAAATGGTGCCGACTGCGTTTCTGTTGAAGATTTTTTCTGCTGCTGTAAGACCTTGCCCCTCGTGAGAAATTTCCTTTGATGGAGCGTACACAAGTGGAGTTTCAATCTCCAGAAGCTTCGCTGCGAATGTTTGAAGTTTTTTACCGAATACTATAGCGTATGATCCACCAGCCTTGATGAACTCCATCTTCTGAGGTGTGAATGCCTTAGAAAGGTCAATCAATTCCTGGTCGCCATTATAAAGTTTCTTAGTTTTAGTATTTATAGTCAGAACTGTTCCGGTCGCAACAGAGTATACTTGCTCTAAAACAGGCTCACCTTTTTCATTACGAACGATGTTACCATTAGCATCCTGCTTTTTCTCCCAGTTCTGAAGATCGATACCAATACCACCGGTAACATCAACCGTGGTAAGGAAAATCGGAGAAATACCGTTTGTGCCGCCAACAATTGGAGCAATATTGACGAATGGAATGTATGGACTTGCTGGTTTACCTGTCCACAGAGCCACGTTGTTTACGCCCGACATTCTTGATGAACCCACGCCCATGGTGCCTTTTTCAGCAATCAACATCACGCGCTTATCGGGATGTTTTGTTTGAAGTGCTCTGATTTCAGCTTGCGCCTGAAGAGAAATCATACACTTACCATGCAATTCACGGTCTGAACGGGAGTGAGCCTGCTTACCTGGAGAAAGCAAATCAGTCGAAATATCACCTTCGCCGGCAATGAAAGTAACCACCTTAATTTCTTCAGGTACGTCAGGCAGTTTGGTAAAGAATTCAGCTTGTGCGTAACTTTCAATAAGTTCTTTAGCTATTTCATTACCGTTTTTAAATGCCTCCTTTAGGCGGTCTGTGTCAGCATCATAAAGATAAACTTGTGTCTTAAGCACATTGGCGGCTTCTTTTGCAATAGAGGCGTCATCACCTAAGGCCAGATCTAACAGAACTTCAATAGAAGGTCCGCCTTTCATGTGGGATAATAACTCAAACGCAAAAGCAGGCGTGATTTCGTTTACTACAGACTGACCAAGAATGATTTCCTTTAAAAATTTAGCTTTCACACCAGCAGCACTCGTAGTACCTGGTAATGTATTGTAAATAAAAAAGTTAAGAGAATCTTCGCGATAGGCGTTACCTGAATCCTTAATTTGCGTAATAATTTCGCTTAATAATTCAGCACCATCAATTGGCTTTGGATGAAGCCCCTGGCTTGCTCGTTCTTCGATCTCGGTTATGTAATCCTTATAAGTGTTCATATATAATTATAGAAAGGCTTTCAATGTTAAAAAACAGCATTTATAAACAGCCGCAGGTCCGGCTAATTTTTCTCAGCATGCATAAAAGCAAAAGAGCCTGTGCATACTGCATTGCGAAACGGCCCCAGCAAAATCATCCTAAAGCACCTTATTTGGTACAGCTTGTTCAGCATTTCCATCCCACAACTGGGAATAAAGGTTTTTTCAGTTAATGTTAGTACTTTGTCTACAGTTTTTCTTTCCGCTTCAACGCGAAAGCATGAATACCATAAACTTTCTGACCCTTTTCTATATCAAATCCCTTTTATAGCTTAATTTAATAAATAAAAATGAGCTATAAGGCTAGATTTTGGCGAAAATACAAAAAATGGTCGAGAGATTTTGTCTAAATGATATCAAATTTTATTTAGAAAAGTTCTAAGGTGTGGGGTGTACATTAATTTAACTTCTTAAAAACAAATCCTTTATCAGTCCAATAATCTAAGGCCTTAGGCAAAACATATTTCAACCTGTCAAATGCTTTTAAACTATCGTGAAAAACAATTATAGAACCCGGAACTGTTGTGCGCAATACATTCTTTAAACATTCTTCCGGTGATAAATTCTGGTCAAAGTCGCCACTCAAAACATCCCACATAATAACTTTAATTTCGGGATGTTGAATTTTCAATTTCTTAATTTGCGACCTTTTAATTTTCCCGTAAGGCGGCCTGAATAAATCAGACTTTACATATTCCGCACATTCATCAATATTTTCCAGATATTTTTCATCATCAGTACTCCAACCATTTAAATGGTTAAAGGTATGATTTCCGATCGAATGGCCTGCTTCAATAACTTCCTGATAAATTTCGGGGTGCTTTCTTACATTATCTCCAATACAAAAAAAAGTTCCTTTAGCACCAAACTCCGCGAGGCATTGCAGTACAAATGGAGTCACAACTGGAATAGGCCCATCGTCGAACGTTAGATAGATCGCATCCTTAACAGACTTCTTCCAAATCAGCTCAGGATATATCCAACGCAAAAAGAATGGAGTTTTGACTAAATACATGGCATTTTTAAAAAATCAAAAATCAAATTAAGGAAGTTTAAAAGGGATGTTTTGCTAATAATTCTTAAACTTGTTCCGCTGTTAATCATTAATGTTAAGTATTACATGAACGAAGCTACAAAAATAGCTGTTATAGGTGGAGGAAGCTGGGCTACAGCAAATATAAAAATGCTGGTGGATAACCCTTCGAAGAAAGAAATTTATTGGTGGATGCGGAATGAAGTCAGCATTGAGCATTTAAAGAAATATAAGCATAACCCTAATTATTTAAGTTCTGTAGAGATTAGAGTTCCGGAAGACAATATAAGCAGTGATATTCTTGAGGTAATTAAAGAGGCTGATATGATCTTGCTGAATATACCTGCCGCTTTTTTAAAGGAGACTCTTCAGAGCATTACGCCTCAAATGTTAAAAGGCAAGAAAATCATCTCCGCAATAAAAGGCATTGTGCCTGAGGATAACATGATCATTGCTGAGTTTATGCATAAAACTTATGAGATTCCATTAAACGACATTGTTGTTATTAGCGGCCCTTGTCATGCAGAAGAAGTGGCATTGGAAAAACTCTCTTATCTAACCATCGCATCGCTTGATATTGAGCTGGCCACACGTTTCGCGGATATGATAAGCACCCGTTATATCAAAACTAATATATCGGATGATATCTGGGGAACAGAATATGCCGCTGTTCTGAAAAATATTTACGCCGTGGCAAGCGGCATTTGTAACGGAGTTGGCTATGGTGATAACTTTCAGGCTGTATTAATTTCAAACGCTATTCGCGAGATAAAAAACTTCGTTGATACCGTCCATCCTATTGATCGCGACATCAAAGAATCCGCTTATTTAGGCGACTTACTGGTTACGGCGTATTCTCAATTTAGTCGCAACCGTATGTTCGGAAATATGATTGGAAAAGGCTATACCGTTAAGTCTGCCCAATTGGAGATGAACATGGTAGCTGAAGGCTATTATGCTGTAAATTCCCTCCACCAGATTAATAAGACATACAAAGTTTCAATGCCGATTTGCCGGGCTGTTTACGCTATTCTCTACGAAAAACATTCGCCGGCTATTGAAATGAGATTGCTCTCAGAACAACTATCCTGATTTTTTACAAACCTACAGGCCCCGATATTGTTGTTCATACAAACACTATGAATATGAAGAATACAACTTTATGGGGTATTGTTGCCGGAGCAGCTGCGGCAACTGCCATACTTTACTATAAGCGAAACGAAGTTTCCCGGATGAGTGGAAACGTTATGGATTCTGCCCGGGGCTGGGGAGACAAATTAGCAGAGTATGGCTCTCAAATTAAAGACAGGCTCTTAAATAACATGAAAGGTCCGAATGGGGAACCCGTTTACCTGGATATGTACGACAGGCAATTTTATGAAAATGAGATGGGCCAACGGGTTTACTTAGATACCCACTAGCTTAAATACAAAAAGCCCTGCCGAAATCCGGCAGGGCTTTAATGTTTTGTTCTTAAAGATTAAGAGCGTCGTCTGCGTTCGCCTTCTCTGCGACCTGCGCCACCACCGCTATATCCACCGCTGCGTTCCTCACGTTTTTTACCAGAGAAATCCCGGAAGCCACCGCCGCCACTGCGTTCACGATTGCCGCCATCGCGACGACCGCCACCTGAGTAACCGCCGCTGCGTTCGCGTCCGCCGCCACCTTCACGTTCGCCTGCAAGTTCAATTCTTACGGCACGACCGTTGAATTCTACACCTTTAAAGCTTTGCTGAATTGCCTCTGCAACACTGTTTTCAACTTCAAAAAATGTAAACACACCTTTTAAGTCAATTTTACCTACCGACTTTCCGCTTATTTTACCATTGTTACAGATAAATCCAAGCATATCGCCACGGGTGAAATCATCAACCGATCCTAAGTTTATAAAGAAACGGGTATAATCACCTCTGCTTTCAGAACGACCGCTGCGCTCACTTCTTTCACCACGCTCGCCTCTTTCAAAACGCTCACCCCGATCATCCGCCGGAGCGTTCAAATCAGGTGCATTTTTGTAATAATCAAGGAAACGGTTAAATTCAAGCGAAGCAAAGCGTGTGATCACTTCTTCTTTACTTAAATCTTTGAATTCATCCATGATACGCGGAATGTATTGCTCGATCTGCTCGCTATTAACCTCCACATTATGCACCTTATGCACCAATGCAAAGAGTTGTTTTTCGCAAACATCAAATCCACCTGGAATTTCAACCTTGGTAAATTTCTTACCGATGATACGCTCTATTTGTCTGATCTTTCCGATCTCTTTGGAGTTGATAATGGAAATGGAAACACCTGATTTACCAGCACGAGCTGTACGACCGCTTCGGTGCGTGTAATTTTCTATCTCGTCAGGCAAAGAATAGTTGATAACGTGAGTTACGTCGTTTACATCAATACCTCTTGCAGCAACATCTGTAGCAATAAGCAATTGTAAACTACGCTCGCGGTAACGTTTCATTACTTTGTCGCGCTGTTGCTGAGATAAATCTCCATGCAAAGCATCAGCGTTATAACCATCTTTAATTAATGATTCCGCGATGTCCTGAGTTTCAATTTTAGTACGGCAAAAAACGATACCGAAAATTTCAGGATTGAAATCTACAATTCGTTTAAATGCAGCATATTTATCGCGGGCACGCACCACATAATATTCGTGGTCGATATTTACGTTACCCGTGTTTTTGGTTCCCATTGTAAGCTCGAAGGGATTATCCATGTATTTCTTGGCAATCCTTCTAACTTCTGTAGGCATAGTTGCAGAAAACAACCATGTTTTTTTATCTTCCGGAGTAGTAGATAAAATCTGATCGATATCTTCCTGAAAGCCCATATTGAGCATTTCATCCGCTTCGTCTAAAACAACATAGCGTACCTCAGAAAAATCAATCGCTTTGCGGTTGATAATATCTAACATGCGGCCCGGCGTTGCCACTACAATCTGCACACCACGTCTGATTTGACGTAACTGGTCAGAAATGTTAGCACCACCGTAAACAGCTACTACATTAACATTTTTAACATTTTTTGCGTAGTTGTTTATGTCGTTAGTGATCTGTAAACAAAGTTCGCGGGTTGGGCACAGAATAAGTGCCTGAGGGTAATTCTTTTCAAAGTCCAGTAATTCTAATAGAGGCAGGCCAAATGCTGCCGTCTTACCGGTTCCTGTTTGAGCTAATCCGACAAAATCGTTGCTGCCTGAAAGTAATACCGGGATTGCTTGCTCCTGGATTGGTGTGGGATTTTCGAATCCCAATTCAGCTATGGCATTAACAATATCATGACGGATACCCAAGGTACTAAATGGGTTCATGATAATAATAAATCATCCGGCTTAATTGCCGGAAGCCGCAAAGGTACGGTTTATTTCTCAAGGAAGTTTTTCTAAATTTAAAAACGGGAATTTTTAGAAAAGCAAGGCTCAGGTTTCATTGATTCTGCGGCCCTGCCATTTGCTCATACTGCGCAAGGCATTAGCCACAGGCCAGTATCCGCGTCTGTCAGGTTTAGAAATATTTGTATCGTTTTCGTAGGAATAAGCTTCGACAACTTTTAGAAAGTTGTCGAAGCTCTATCTTCAATAAAATCGGCATCATCGAAATCAACAGTAGAAGATCCTCCGGACCTAACAGTGCCGTTATTTTGAAAATAGCTTTGCTCATACTTTTTCTGATTCCATTTTCCGACAATGGAATCTTGTACAGCTACGATTTTCTGATCGCTTTCTGCGCTATCAGTCTTTTCACATCCCCATAAAACAGTTAGGAAAATTAGGATTGCGATTAATTGAGTAAGGTTTCTGTTTATGATTTTTTTATGTTATTGGCTTTTGCGTTTTAGTACTTTAATAATTTTTTTTGGGTCTTTTGTATTTGCATATTGATGTATTCACACCAGACAAGCCTGTGCCAACGTGCGTAAAGCTTGTTCATTAAAATTGTGGTAAGGTTGTAGGTAAAGATCTCTTACTTTTTATAAGTCAATAGTGTTTCGTAACGGTAATTCTCCGAATGATAAGGTAGTATAAAACAGCTGCAAGTCTGTAGCGGTTAACTGTTTGATGTAGAAGTCGCGGGTACCTGTGGCAGTTGCCAGCCCGGTTACAGTGATTTTATCTTTTGCTCTTGTATATTTTGCAGTTACCGATCCGTTCTTGTAGGTACCCATCGGCTTTGAACTCGACAAAATCAGTCTCGTCGAAATCGACAGTTGAAGATCCTCCGGACCTAACAGTACCGTTGTTTTGAAAGTAACTTTGCTCATAGTTTTTCTGAAACCATTTGCCGACAATGGAATCTTGGGCGGCAACTACAGTCTCCTCCTTTTCAGTATTTTCATTTTTCTCACATCCCCAGAAAATGGTAAGGGAGGTAAGGAGGAGGATTAATCGGAGTAGGTTTTTTATTTGGGTTATTTTTTTTGATTTTCGAGCTTTACATAGTAGTATTACGTTTGTCTGTACATGCACCTTACGCATTTGCTGACATGAGCTAGGATTCCTGCAAAGGGATAAACTCAGATTTGAAATCTTCGAAAATAGATAATAGCTCACTCGCTATTTCCCTAAATTGGTCATAGCTTATAAAGCTCGGAGCTGTAATCTCAGCATCCATATTGTTAATTAAACGTCTGTATATGAATCCCCACTTACTATCAAAATCAATCGGTTTCCTTCCACAAACACGGTGAAATAATTGACAACTACTCCATGCTTTAGATTAAAATTTAATCGAAAAGTATAACGGCCTTCTTCCACATTTATAACATAATCCTGTTCAAGGCCAGAATATTTTGCAGAATATCCTAACTCCTGAAAAATGGAGAGAATATTTTTTTTGTCATTTTTCTTCTGCAATAAGTCAAAATTACTTTCGCTAAACCGTAAGGAAACATCCTTATATCTTTTGGGAAAGTCTGCTTTGATAAAAGCTACTTGGACGTCAAACTGATATTTTTCCATATTTTTCATACCTATTCAGCTCTAAAGGAAATTTCAATTGATGGGACGTGATCTCTGGCAATCTTTTTATATTCTTCAATCTTGCTAAAAGATTGGTTTGAAGCAGGAATTTCTAAAACGAACTCGCCTTGAAGGGTCTCGCCAATTTTTCCCTCCCTCGCTGGCGCACGCGTGTCGCGTGTGCATCACACCATTCATGAATACTAAAT